>NZ_BMOD01000005.1 GCF_014646895.1 Deinococcus roseus | reverse complement strand
GCTCGGCTTTCTTTTTGTCCCATTTGCGCACCCGGATCGGAGCCAGCGTGATGTTCTGCAGCACCGTCAGGTGCGGGAACAGATTGAACTGCTGGAAGACCATCCCCACTTCCCGCCGGATCTGGTCGATGTTTTTGACATCGTTGTTGAGTAACGTTCCGTCCACGGTGATGGTGCCGCCCTGGTGTTGCTCGAGGTGGTTGATGGTGCGGATGAAGGTGGATTTTCCTGATCCGGAGGGGCCAATGATGACGACGACCTCACCCTGTTTGACGGTGATGGACACGTCCCGGAGGGCGTGGTAAGCGCCGTAATGTTTGTTGACTTTCTCGGCAATGATGATGTCTCTGGCGCTCTGGAGTCTGGCTGGATACTGATAGCTCATGGATTACCTCTTGGACGCATTCAGGCGGGCTTCTACGGCCCTGCTGGCCCGTGCCATCGGGATGGTGAAGCACAGGTAGATCAGGGTGATCCCAATGTAAACTTCTTTGCTGAGACCGATGTAATTGCTGTTGGCGGTGATGCTGTTCGCCACACCGAGCATGTCGGTCAGGCCGATGATGGCCACCAGCGAGGTGTCCTTGAACAGGCTGATGAACTGTCCCACGATGGCTGGAACCACGGCCCTGAGGGCCTGGGGCAGCACAATCAGCAGCATGGTCTGGGTGCCGGTCAGGCCCATGGCACGGGCGGCTTCATCCTGGCCTCTGGGAACGGCCTGCAGGCCGCCACGCAGGTATTCTGCAAGGTAAGCTGCACTGAAGATGGTGAAGGCCACCATGGCCCGCAACACCTTGTCAATGCGCACATCCGGCAAGAACAGAGGCAGGAACAGCTGTGCCATGAACAGAACGGCAATCAGCGGAACTCCACGCACCACTTCAATGAAAACCACGCAGAAGCCCGACACCACGGGCAACTTTGATTTTCTCCCAATGGCAAGCAGGATGCCCAGTGGGAAAGAGGCCACAATGGACACCACGGCCAGCAAAAAGGTCAGCAGCAGGCCGCCCCACAGGTCACTGGTGATGGGGCCGCCTCCGAAGTTGCCTCCAATCAGCAGCAGAAACACCCCAAAGCCAATCACCCATGCGATGGTCCACCCGAGGGTGCTGATGGGATTAAGGCGGCGACCCACAAAGAAAGCGACGGTCAGCACCACCAGCACGGCGGGTAAAAATTTCGCGCTGGGTGCGCTGAATTGCAGCGCACTGTACACCACAGTGATCACCACCAGGGCGATCCAGGTGTTGCGCAGGTCGGGACTCACCCGTTCACGGTTGCTGTTTCCGAGGTGCAGTCCTGCGAGCAGATTGATCAGCATCACACCTGCCCAGACCCGCCACAGGCTTTCCTGCGGGTAAGGTCCCACCATCAGCAGTCGAAAGTTTGCGGGAATCACGTCCCATCTGGCCTCAGTCAAAGCCCAGTTCAGGGCATTTTTGGCCACAAAGAAGATCACCAGCAGGGTGATGATGGTCAGCAGGCTGTTCCAGATGCCATTGAAGAGGTTTTCTTTGACCCAGCGCAGTGGGTCAGGTTTGCTCGGAGCCGGGGTGGGCATTTCGGTGGCGCTTTTCATGGGTCACCTCGCTCCCTGGATGTTGAAACTGCGGTTGTACAGGTTGATCAGGAAGGAGATGATCAGGCTGATGGTCAGGTAGACCAGCAAAATGATGGTCATGGCCTGCAGGTTGTTGCCCGACTGGTTGCCTGCCGTGCTGGCCACGTTGAACACATCAGGATAGGCAATGGCAACCGCCAGTGAAGAATTTTTGATCAGGTTCAGGTACTGGTTGCCCATGGGGGGAATCAGGATCCTGAGGGCCTGCGGAACGATGACCAGTTGCAAAGTCTGCCCATAATTTAGCCCGAGGCTGCGTGCGGCTTCCCACTGGCCTTTGTCTATGGCCTGAATGGCCCCACGCACAATCTCACCCGTAAAAGCCGAGGTGTAGAGCACCAGGGCCACCAGCAGTGCTGTGAATTCCGCACTGAGGGTGCTGCCTCCCGTGACCCTGAAGTTTCCGAGCACCGGATGGTCGATCCCGAAAGGTTTCAAAATGGTCCAGCCTGCAATGGCCACAACCAGTGGAAGCAGAAAGCCGATCAGGTTGTTCTTGATGGCTCTGGTGAGAAAAACACTGCCCACCACACTGGCAATGAGCAGCAACACATAAGTCCAGCTGTTTCCGTTGGGAATGAGACCTGGAATGGTCATGCCTGCATTGCTGAGGTAAAACCACCCATCAATGTTGTAGCCCTGTTTGGCTGCAGGCAGTTGCAGCACCACAGCGATGTAAAAGAAAAAGATTTGCACCAGCAGAGGGGTGTTGCGAAAGAACTCCACATAAAAAAAGGCCAGACGGTTGACCAGCCAGTTGCTGGACAGTCTGGAGATGCCAATCATGAAGCCCAGAAATGTGGCCAGCACAATTCCGGTCAGTCCAACACGCAGGGTGTTGACGATGCCGACCCAGAAAGCTTTCAGGTAACTTTCTGCAGGGTCAAAAAGAGGGCCTTCAGAAATCTGGAAGCCTGCAGAGCCGGTCAGGAAAGAGAAGCTGAAGCTGAGGTTCTGTTTCTCCAGGCTGTGGAGCATGTTGAGGCCGAGCCACACCAGAGCACCCACCACCAGCACCAGAAAAATGACCTGCAGCAGGATGCTGATGTAACGGGTGTCCCGGTAAAAGGGGATTTTTTCCATGTGACCTCCAGAATGAGGCATCTGGGGATGCCTGCCTGAGCAGGTGTGAGCAGCACGTGCCAGCGGGCATTAATGTGATGGGGCGCAAAATTGCGCCCCGTGGATGTCTGCGTTTTGAGGTTTAACGGAAAGGAACGCCGTACATCAGGCCGCCCTGGGTGTAGAGCTTGTTGAGGCCTCTGGGGATGTTCAGTTTGGTTTTCTTGCCGAGGTTGCGTTCGTAGATCTCGCCGTAGTTGCCCACAGCCTTGATCACTTCAACAGCGAAGTCGTTGGACAGTCCGAAGCCCTTGGCTCCGTTGTTTTCCAGCCCCAGGAAACGGCGGATGTTGGGATCGGTGCTGGTCTTGAAGCTGTCGATGTTCTTCTGGGTGATCTTGAACTCTTCGGCGTTGAGGGTGGCGTAAACCACCCAGGAAATCACGTCTCTCCACTGGCTGTCGCCCTGGGCCACGAAGGGGGTGAGGGGTTCTTTGGAGATGGTTTCAGGAAGGATGCGGTAATCGCTGGGATCTTTGGCGGCGGCCCGTCTGGAGGCCAGACCGGAAGCGTCGGTGGTCACGGCGTCACAGCGGCCCTGATCGAAGGCGGCCATCACCTTGTCAAAGTCCTGGAAGGTGAGCAGTTTGAACTGCTTTTTCTTCAGACGGAAGTAATCGGTGATGTTCTGCTCGGTGGTGGTGCCCTGGTTGGTGCAGATGGTGGCTCCGTCCAGATCGGTGATCTTCTTCACGGGGCTCTTGGACATCACCATCACGGCCTGACCGTCGTAGAAGGTCACGGGCCCGAAGTCCATGCCGACCTCACCGTCGCGGGAAGAGGTGTAGGTGGTGTTTCTGAAGACCACATCCACTTCACCGCTCTGGGCGGCAGTGAAGCGCACAGCAGCCGTCAGGGGAACGTACTGCACTTTGCTGGGGTCGCCAAAGACAGCAGCAGACACAGCTTTACAGAAGTCCACATCGAAACCAGAGTATTTGCCGTTGGAGTCGAGAAAGCCGAAACCGGGCAGTTTGTCGTTCACACCGCAAACGAGCTTGCCACGCTTTTTGACGGTGTCGAGTTTGTCGGCCTGAGCGCTGGACAACAGACCCAGCAGGCTGAGGGTGACTAGGGTAAAGGTTCTTTTGCGCATGGTCTTCCTCCTCGGGTGCTACAAATCTTGGGTGCGTACAACTTAGTTGTTTATTCTACAGGTATAGACGTCTTTTTTGGCAACAACAGAAACCGCAAGGGGAGCAAGGGTGAGAAATTCTGCCACCAGAACCAGCAATGACTTGCCAGGTCCTGGCTTTGAACAGGCTGGCGGCAGACCGAAGAGCATCTTGTTGAACCAAAAACACCGTAAGCGATTCCATGAAACACAAAAAACGCTCACCAGTAGATCAAAAAGTCAACGTTAGCGCTTTTTGATGTGGAGCAGTATACCATTCTGGCTTGAGGTGTCAAAATTTTAACACTTCAGGGAAGCCGAGTGTGAATCGAGTCCAAATGGGATCCTGCATCCAGGTGATTTCTGGAAAACAGGAGGCAACAAGAAACAAAAACCAGAACCCTTCAATGCTTTTCAGTCCACCAAAAGCAGATTCTGGTTTCTGCTCGTGAAGAATTCTGGGGCAACTCCTTTTTGCTCAGTTTGCTTTCAGTTGAACATGACACCCTGAGAGAAACATCTTCAAGAGATGGTGAACCATGACGTTAAATGGCCTGCAGGCCAACAGCACCCTCACCCACGCTTTAAACTTGCTTCCTCATCCTGCCTGGGTGCAGGATCGGAATGGCTGTCAGCAATTCAACTCAGCCTGGATGCTGTTTTTTGGAGGAGTCCCGGTCCACTGGACGGAAGTGCTGCATCCCCATGACCGGGAAAAAGCGGCACTGCTGCAGGAAGGTGCCTGGGAGCAAGCTGAGGGTTTTCATATGAAGGTGCGGGCGCAAAGCACCACAGCTGGAGAAAAGACCTGTCAGCTGTCTTTTCAGCCCATTTCTGGCCTGCTGGACACCTGGATGGGTCTGCTGGTGGAACTCGAAACGCCGGTTCCAGAAGCTCCAGAATTTCAGCAGGCCCTGCATGATTTGCGGGTGGGTCTGGCAAGCTCACTGAAACAACAGGACGTGGTGACGGTCATTGTGCGCCAGATGCAGCAGGCTTTTCAGGCTGCAGAATGTCAGTTGCTGTTTTGCGAAAAACAGGGAACGCTATGGCAACTGCGCCAGATCCAGGATGGCACCCTGCGGACCCTGGAGCCAGAGGTGCAACAGGGCTTGCAAGAAGGGAAAATCCTGCTGCAAAAACAAAAATCCCACACCCTTCTGGAGGTCAATGCTCACACCCTGCCAGACCCGCAGACCCTCGAGCCTGCCTTGCTGCTGGTGCCCCTCAGGATGGAAGACCAGTGGGTTGGGGTGATGGAGCTGCATTTCCCAGAGGGATTCCAGATGTCTGAAGAGCGCTATTGCGGACTGGTGATGCACACGGGATACCTGGCGCTGGTGTTGCGCCGCACCCGACTGTTTGAAGCTGAGAAGCGTGCACGCACCTCTTCGGAAGCCGCCCTGAAACACAGCCAGGTGTTGCAACAGTTGACCTCGGCTCTATTTCGCACCGACACCCCGGTGCAGATGATGCAGGAGGTGCTGGACCATGCCCGCATGCCTCTGGGCATCCAGCAGACCGCCCTGTTCCTGATGGATGCCCTGCCCGCAGACCAGAATCCGCACCTTGAACTGGTGGCGTGGCAGGGTCAGGGCTCTGAAGTGGCTTTGATCGGGAAACGCTGCACCCTGGAGGCTGGATCTCCGGCTGTTCGGGCAGCTCGGGAGCGCAAGCCCCTCTATCTGGGCACCCCAGAAGAAGCCCGTGCACTGTTTCCTGGCACCATGCAGCAACCTGCCCACACCCATCTGTCTGCCAAGGTTTATCTTCCTTTGCTGTTGGGTGAGCAATTGCTGGGCGTCTTGCTGGTGGGGTTTGCCGATTCAATGGCTTTTCAGGAAGCCCATCAGGTGTTTCTGGATGGACTGTCCACGCAGGTGGCGCAGGCGGTGGAACGCCTGCGTTACCACGCCAAGGAAAAGCGCCTGATTGAAGAGCGTGAAGAAACCATTGCCCGCCTGAACGCCATTCTGGACAATGCTCCCATTGGCATTGGGATGTTTGATGAAAACAGAAAATTTGAAACGGTGAACCCCCGTCTGGCAGAATACAACCAGTTGGCGGTTCAGGACCAGCTGGGAAAAACCCTGGCAGACCTCTATCCAGGCAGCGCAGACCACCTGATGGCTGCCCAGCATTACGTGCTGCTGAGCGGCAGACCTGTGCTGAACATCGAAGAAACCCGCGCCACCGTGACGGGTCCCGTGCAAAACCACCTGATCAGCTACTTCCCGGTGAAAACCCACGATGGACGCACCCTGGGGGTGGGCACCACCCTGCAGAACATCACCGAACGCAAACAGACCGAGGAAGCCCTCAGGGCCAGCGAGCATTTCCTGAAGCACATCAACGACACGGTGCCTGCACTGGTTTACGTGTTCAGCTTGCGTCAGAACCGCATCACCTACATCAACCCCAGTTTCACCCAGGTGACGGGGTACACCCTGCGGGATTTGCAGCAGATGGGTTCAGATGCCCTGGCCCAGATGATCCACCCGGAAGACCAGCCGATGGCTGTGCAAGAAGCCCAGAAATTGCTGACCATCAAAGATGGAGAGGTCATCAGCACCGAATACCGCACCCGCCACAAAGACGGCCACTGGTTGTGGTTGCATTCCACGCAGGCGGTGTTCGCCCGTGGACCGGATGGCACCCCCTCTTTGCTGCTGGGGGCAGGCCTGGACATCACCGAACGCAAAGAAGCCGAGATGGCTGTGCGTGAAAGCGAACAGCGTTTCCAGATGGTGGCCAATCAGGCCCCGGTGATGGTCTGGATGGGCAGCGATGCTTTTGGAGGAACTTTTTTCAACACCAGCTGGCTGAATTTCAGGGGTCGCACCCTGGAAGAAGAACTGGGAGAAGGCTGGCTGGAAGGCATCCACCCCGAAGACCTTGCCGTGTGTGACAGCGTGTTCCGCGAGGCCCACGACACCGTCAGTGAATTCCAGCTGGAATACCGCCTGAAACGCCATGATGGACAGTACCGCTGGGTGGTGGACCGGGGCATCCCCCGGCTCACCGAAAACGGGGAGTTTCGCGGGTTCATTGGGGCCTGCATTGAGATCCATGACCGCAAAATGGCGGAAACCGTTTTGCAGGACAGCGAGAAACGCTTGCGTGAACTGATGGACGCCCAGAAGCGTTTTATTGCAGATGCCGCTCACGAGCTGAGAACCCCTTTGACAGCCATTCAGGGCAACCTGGACATCCTGATCCGCTACCCCCACATTCCTGAAGACGAGAAAAAAGACATCATTCAGGATGTGCAGCGGGAAGCCACCCGTCTGGGCAGACTGGTCCATGACATGCTGCAACTTGCCCGTGGAGACAGTGGGGCCACCATGCGGGAAGCCGAGGTGGATTTCAGCAAGTTGCTGATGGACACCTGGCGGGAAACCGAAAGGGTCTTCACCTCGCACCGTTTTGTGCTGGAAGAAGTGCAGAAAGTGCACCTGTTTGGAGATGCAGACCGCCTGAAACAGGTGATGCTGATCCTGCTGGAAAATGCCCTCAAATACACGCCCAAAGGAGGTGAGGTTCGGCTTTCTTTGCAGCACCAGGGCACCCACGCCCTGCTGAAAATTGCCGACACCGGCATGGGCATCAGTGAAGAGGATCTGCCCCGGGTCTTTGAGCGTTTTTACCGGGCAGACAAATCCCGCCACCGCAGCCCGGACCCAGGTGGAACAGGTCTGGGTTTGCCGATTGCCCGCTGGATTGTGGAGGCCCATGAGGGGCACATCTGGATTGAAAGCCAGGTGGACCAGGGCACAGAAGTGCATGTGCAACTTCCCATCCGCACCGAGGAGTGAGGGTCTTGAGAGGACATCAACCCGCACAACTGCAAACCAAACTGCAGCCATCAGGATGAACAGTTGGATGCAGGGGATTCCCGTGGCTGAAGGTTTGTTGTTCGATTCAGACGAGAATTTTTTTTGTGATTGAATCAAAAATCAGGGCACATGAGCTAAGTGTAACCTATGTTGCTGATACCACATGATCCAGAGAACCAGATGCTTGCCGCATGGAGAGAATTTCTTTTCCAGAAGGCATTTTTCCAAGCTTCATTTTTTGATTGATCTGATTGATGATCTGCGGTTGCATGCTCCTGGAATTGCGGCCAACTCCAGAAGGCCATTGCCCGTGACCACCAACACCCCACATCCCTGCAAAATCCGTATCATCAAAAGTATGACCCCCTTCAACCGACTTCACCGGGCAATGGCTTTGCTGGGCTGTCTTCTGCTGTCCATGGCCAGTGCAAAAACCCATGTGGAACTGATTCTGGATGCCTCGGGCAGCATGTACAACAAACTCCCGGATGGCCAGAGCCGCATTCAGGCAGCCAAAGATGTGCTGAACAGTTTCATTGGCAGCCTGCCTGAAGACCCAGAACTGAATGTGGGATTGCGGATTTATGGAGCCAAAACCGTTGCTGGTACCCAGGGCAGCTGCGAGGACAGCGAACTGGTGCTTCCCATTGAAGGCCTCAACCGGGCGGCCTTGCAGGAAACCGTGCGCAAGACCACCCCCAAAGGGGCCACCCCCATAGCTTTCTCATTGCTCAAAGCTGCAGAAGATTTCTCCAACGATGCAAGCAAGAAGTTGATCGTGCTGGTGACAGACGGACAGGAGTCCTGCAAAGGTGACCTCAAAGCTGCCCTGGATGCCTTCAAGAAACGGGGCATTGATGTGGATTTGCGCATCGTGGGCATTGACCTGGATGAACGTGCAGTGCAGAGTTTTCAGGGGCTGGGCACCATCGAAAATGCCCGCAGTGCAGGCACACTGGCAGCAGCCCTCGGGCGTGCTGTGGAAACAGTGGCCCGCGCCGAAGACCGCACCTACCCCATCACTGTGCAACTGACCCGTGATGGTCAACCCGATCCCGGAGGCAGTCGGGTCTACCTGACCAACACCGTGGAGCGCACCCGCAAATACGACTTGAGGCCCACCGCTCAGGCTGGGGAATACACCGCGACTGTTCCAGCAGGCAGCTATGAAGCCACAGTGGAAAGCCCCGGGCAGGAGCGGCGGGTTTACTCCGGAATCAATGTGAATGTGGGTGCAGAAAACCGCTTCAGCTTTGAGACCCGCAAGCTGGACAACAAAGTCAAATTGACCCTCGGCAGCACCACGCCTCTGGCAGGCAGCAAGCTGGAAGTGCAGTATTCTGGGGCACCAGAGCTGGGAGAAGGCTGGATTGCCCTCACCACCGAAGATGCTGCAGAAGGAAGCTACCTGAACTGGGAAGCGGCAGAAGGTGCTTCGGGTAAGGTACAGTTCACGGTTCCAGAGGTCATCCAGGCCTACGTTCTGCGCTACCATTTCCCCAACCCGGATGGCAGCCTGCAAACGCTGGGACAGAGTGCCCCCTTCACCCCACGCAAGGCTGAAGTCAGTGTGAAAGTTCCGGCAGAAGTGCTGAGCGGACAGGATTTTGCTGTGGAATGGAAGGGACCGGCCAACGAAGGGGATTACCTGACCGTGGTTCCAGAAAATGCCCCGGAAGGCACGTACACCCAGTACTTCTATGCTGGCCCCAATGCTGAAAACCAGCTGCCCGCACCTGTAGAAGCAGGCACCTTTGAAGTGCGCTACATTTCCGGGCAGGGCAACACGCTGGCCAGTGCCCCCCTGAAAGTCAAACTGGATGCTTACTCGGTTTCAGGGCCATCAGAAGCGGTGGCAGGTTCCCTGATCACCGTGGGCTGGAAAGGGGGAGGGGCAAACGGAGATTACGTGACGGTGGTGCGTGCAGGGGCAGATGATCGGGCTTACACCGATTACGCGTACACCAAAGACAAACCCGACCAGAAAGCAGAATTGAAGACCCCTGTGCAGCCCGGAGAATACGAAATCCGCTACAACACCGAACGCGGCAAGGTGTACGCCAGGGCCAAACTGACCCTGAAAGCAGGCACTTACGGCCTGACCTTCCCTGCAGAGGTGATTGCAGGCAGCAACCTGACCCTCCAGTGGACAGGACCGAACAACCCCGGAGATTACATCACCATTGTTCCCAAATCTGCCCAGGACGGCCAGTACATGAAATACGCCTACACCAGCAGCGGAAACCCTCTGGAGGTGGGCACCCCCGGCACCCCCGGAGATGCAGAAGTGCGTTACATGAGTGAATCGGGCAATGTGGTGCTGTACCGCAAGGCCCTGAAGCTGACGGCGGCCAAGTACGACCTGAAGTTCCCTGCTTCCATGCAGGCCGGAGGTCATGTTTCCATCCAGTGGACGGGGCCGAACAACCCCGGAGATTACATCACCATTGTCCCTAAAAATGCGCAGGACGGACAATACGGCGTTTATGCTTATACCGACCAGAACCCCATTGTTTTGCAACTTCCTCGCACGGCAGGGGAATACGAGATTCGTTATATGAACGATCAGCAGGGAAACATCGTGGTGTTCCGCAAACCGTTCACCCTCACCGCGCCCAGAGCGACCCTGAAAGCACCCGCTTCTGTGAATGCCGGGGCAATGTTCACCCTGAACTGGACCGGTCCAGCAGGAGATGGGGATGCCATTTTCATCGTGAAGAAAGGGGCACCCCAGGACGCCAGAGACTTCGGGTTTGACCTGACCGAGGGCGGGCAGGTGGAGGCTTCTGCCCCTGAAACCCCTGGCACCTACGAAATCCGTTACCTGACAGGTGAAGGTCAGGTGCTGGTCAGCATCCCCCTTATTGTGAAGTAAGAGTTCGGACCAAAACAGGCCCTGCAGAGGAAACCTCAGGGTCTGTTTTTGCTGTTGTCTGCTGTCCAATGCGGGATTCAGCTGCGCCTGAACACATCGTTTTTCTGGTTGCTCTTGATCTGGTACATGGTGTGATCGGCATGGATCAGCAGGGCATGCTGATCTGCAGCATCATCCGGGTAGATGCTGATGCCCACACTGGCGGTGATGTGCACCTCATGGCCTTCAAGCAGAAAAGGTTTGCGCACCAGTTCCAGAAATTCCCCGGCCACCCGCTCCACGGATTGAACATCAAGCACATCGTTCAGCACGATGGCAAATTCATCTCCGCTCATGCGGGCCAGGGTGTCGCTTTCCCGGATGCGTTCCTTCCAGCGTTCGCTGACGGCCTGCAAAAGCAGGTCTCCCACATGGTGACCCAGGCTGTCATTGACCTGCTTGAAACCGTCCAGATCGATGAAAAGCACAGCGATGCGGGATTGCTTGCGTCTGGCCTGGGCCAGCGATTGCCCCAGACGGTCCTGGAAGAGCAGGCGGTTGGGCAGATTGGTCAGGGCATCATGGAAAGCCATGTGTTCGATGCGGTCCAGCAATTCACGCTGGGTGAGGGCCACCGACACCTGACTGGCGATGGCTTTCATCAATTCCAGGTCTTCCTGCGAGAAATCCGGGTCATCCAGATGGTTGAGGGCAGTCAGGGTGCCCATGGCAAGCGGACGGTCCGGGGCATTCAGCGGCACCACAATGACTGAGCCTACCTTTTGCTGGATGCGTTTGGCCTGCACCTCCAGGCTTTCCCTGGGGTCTGGGATCCCTTTCGGGGAAAAAGCCGGGCTCTGCTCCTGGATCACCCAGCCTGCGAGGCCATCCATCAACTCTTCAAACTCCACCATCTGTAGGGAGGAGGCATTTCTGGACCGGATGGCTCCAGCCTCCACCCGCCTTTCTTCATGGTTGAGCTTGAACACACTGCACCAGCGGGCAGACACCGCCTGCGCCACAATTTCACAGATGCGGTCCAGCAGGTTTTGCAGGGTGCGGGCTTCCTGCAGGGCCTCGCTGACCCGGTACAGGGCCTGGGTGCGGGCCAGGTCAGCCTTGCTGCGCTCCAGCAATTTTGAGGCCTGCAGGTACAGCTCCCGGTAACGCTCCTCGCTGGCCAGCAGTTCCTCGCGGGTTTGCTTCAACACCGTGATGTCGGTGGCAATGCCCAGCACCTCCTCCATGTGTTCGGGGGTGTTGAGGAACTGCTTGCTGGTGGTCAAAAAGCGACGGTTGCCTTCCAGGTCAGTGACGGTTTCTTCCTGAATCACCATCGGAATGCGGTTTTCAATCACATGCAGATCGGCTTCCCGGTATTTCTCGATCTGTTTGAGGTCCTTCTGGAAATCCAGATCGGTCTTGCCCAGCAGCTGCTCAGGGGTGGTGCCGTAAGCCTCTGCAAAAGCCCGATTGGCCAGGGTGAAGCGGCCCTCACGGTCCTTGGCGAAGATCAGGCTGGAACTCATGTCCACAATCTGCTGCAAGAGGATGCTGCGGCTGTGATCCAGGCCTCTCAGGTCCCAGTGCTGCTGTTTTTGCAGGTAAAACAGCACATGTTCTCCCTGGGGGCCACCCAGAGGCACCGCCATGCACAGCACATGGTGCTCTCCAAGAGGCTGTCCTTGCTGGTGGATGCTCAGGTTCAACTGCTGCACAAGGTTTTTCTGGTCTTTCAGGGCCTTTTTCAACAAGGGGCCAAAGCCCGATTGCGTGGCAGGCTGGGAGGGCACTTGCAGATGAAACTCCAGATTCAGGTCCTGACTGCGCTGTCCCAGCAAATCTGTCGGATGCAGCTTCAGGGCCTGGGCAAAACCCGCATTGATCAGCAAGTGTTCTTCCCGGGTGTTCAACACAAACACCCAGCCAGGAAGTGCCTCAAGAATGTGCTGCAGGGTCAGCCCTGAATGCATGTCTCATTTTGCACCTTCAGGTCTCACAGGATTCCACACAGAACACAAGTGCCCGGAACATTTCTGGAACACCCACGGAACGCTGCTGGGCTGCCTCCTGTTTAACATTCCAGAACGAGGTCCGTATGCAGAGAAAACGCATGGTGTTTCTGGTGAGGCTGTGGGTGGAACGCAGGCCTCTGGGGGTGCGCATTTACGGTCAGCTTTCAGAGGTCACCACCGAGACCCACCTGAAGATTCACAATTTCACGGAACTGAAAAGCCAGCTCAGACGCCTGATCCTGAGGTCAATCCATGGCTGATTCCCGGGCCATTGTTGCTGTGGCAGATGCCTTGAAGCGTCTGTTTGACCAGCAATTCAAGCAGGATTACCCCAGCCATCCCGTGGTGACCTCGCTGACGGTGCAACTGATCCGTGGACAGGACCTCGCTGGTTCTGGGGCCATTTCGCAGGGCACCTTGTTGTTGTTCATTCCCAGGGTCACACCAAACCTGTCCACCCGCAACCGCCTGCCAGAAGACCGCCCGGATGGCAAGCGCTATTACCCTCTGCTTCCTGTGGACATTCATTTCGTGCTGTTGCCGGTTTTGAAAAGTGCTGCAGCGCACCTGGAATTTCTGGGCTGGATTTACCGCACCCTGGACGACCATCCAGTGCTGTCCTCTGGGTTTCTGAATGCAGGCACCTACGGAACGGTGTTCGGGCCAGATGAATTTGTGGAAATCCAGCTGGAATCGCCGCCTTTGCCAGACTGGGTGGCCCTCTTTGAAGTCAACAAGGCCCGTCTGGATGCGGGTGTTTCCTGTGTGGCCCGCGCCGTCAATCTGGACTCCAGACGGCAGATCGAAACCCATCCCGAAGTGCAGATCCAGGACTGGAGGCACGACACATGGAAGTGAATGTGCGCATTGCAGACCTGGGGGTGCGTTTCTTTGACCCCATCCTGGGTGCTTTTGTCGAGGAGGGTTTGCAGGTGGGGGTGCATCCTGTGGGTTTTCCACACTTGCACCGCACCCTGACCAGCAACCGGGTGGGGGTGTACCACCTGCCTCCTAAACTGGTGCAAACCGAGGCTGGACATTTTGCCAGCACCACCCCGCATGAACTCACCGTGCAGGACACCCTGGGCCGTTACCTGCCTTATTCCCTGAAAGTCAATTTGCCCTTGCAGGGCCGCTTTGATGGTGGCTCTGGAAAGGGATACCTGCTGCTGTATCCTGCGCCGTCTTACCCGGTCAGTCAGGGGATGCAGGTTTATGCAAGTTTAAGAACCCTGGCCCTGGAACCCATGCCCTGGGCTGCAGTGAAAGTCACGCTGGGAACGGGAGGGAAGTCCACCAGTTCCATCGGTCTTGCAGACCAGAACGGCGAGGTTTACCTCTCGGTGCCGTACCCGGCTTACCTTCCCCTCGGCTCCAAATCCCTGATGGAGCAGAAATACCCTGTGGCTGTGGAGGTCGGATGGGACGCTGCACAGAAAGCCAGCCCCATGCCTGAACTCACTGCCGCCCTGGGAGCCACCCTGTCCAGTGTGACGGTCACCCCAACCAGCATTGCCTATGGTCAGCGTCTGGTGCTGCGCTCCTCTGGAAGCAGCTTCCTGCTGGTCTGAATGTTCTGTCCGCCCTTTTTCCGAATGCACTCTTGTTTTTCAAGGAGGAACCATGCCCGAGTATCTGGCCCCCGGAGTATTCATCGAAGAAACGTCCTTCCGCTCGAAGTCCATTGAGGGAGTGAGCACCACCACCACCGGATTCATTGGTGCCTCCCGTTTCGGTCCCATTGACCTGGAACCCGATCTGGTCACCTCCCTGGGGGAGTACGAACGCCTGTTCGGAACGGGTGAACCGCTGGCATTTGACCTCAACGACAGCAGCAAGAAAAGCCTGCCCATCAACGACCTCTGGCAGGCTGTCCGGGCTTTCTTTCTGGAAGGGGGCACCCGGCTGTATGTGTCCCGCACCTTCCGGCCTTATGCCACCGGAGGGCTGTACCTGGCCCCCACCGGAAAACCCAAAGACGATCAGGCAGCCAGGACCGTTGCAGACGCAGCAGACAGCAGCCGCTCCTACTACGAAGATGGCCATGCCCGGCAATGGATCAAAGCGGGTGCAGCCGCCGTTCCTGCCAGCAATGCCGACAGTGAAATGGCCCAGTTTCTGCAGTTGCGCTCCCGTTTCCCCGGTTCTTACGGGAATTTTGGGGTGCGTTTTGTGCTGCAAGGAGCCGGGAACCTGATCTCTGGCAAGAAAAAAGCCATGTTTCCAGACCCAGCAGACAGCACCAAAACCAAGGAATTTGAATTTCCCGTTCTGGCGGGTGTGGCTGCCGGAGATGTGATCCTGCTGGACGAAGACAAAGCCACCACCCAGACCCTCAGTAAAATTTATGTGGTCAAGGGTGTTGGTCAAGACGTGGTGCTGACCCAGACGGACGGCACAGACGTTTCTACTCACATCATCCTGGACGCTGCCAAAACCTACATTGCCCGCAAGGTCAGCCTGAACCTGGAAGTGTTCAGCCCCGAAGGTGCCCTGTTTGGTGCATGGTCTGGTCTGGGCCTCAACCTCAGAAATGTGGACAGCCTGACCAGTGTGTTCAAACAGAAACTGGACAATCCCCAGTCTGCGGTGCGCTACCCGCTGGTGATTCAACATGGTGCAGCCACCCCCACAGGCCTGGATGTCCTCAAAGCCCTGTTCTCCAAAACAGAAAAATACCTCACGGACACCGAAACCGCCCAGAAACTCACCCTGGCAGACAAGATCCTGCGGGGCATCGAAAGCCGTTTTGCCCTGACTGGAGGCAGCGATGGAGCCAGACCCACTGCTGGTGAGTACGAGGGGAAAGAAGACCTTGCGCTCAACACCCGCACCGGACTGAAACAGTTTGAGGCCCTGGAAGACATCTCCATCGTGGCCGCTCCGGGCATCACCCGTGGATACTTCACCAATCAACAAAACGCCCAGGCCATCCAGAACCTGTTGATTGCCCACTGCCAGAAGATGCGCTACCGCATTGCCGTGCTGGACTCTGGAGACAGCATGGGCATCAGCGACGTACGCACCATGCGCAGCGTTTACGACACCAGCCACGCAGCCCTGTATTACCCCTGGGTGCGCATCCTGGACCCCGTCAGCAAACAGGAGATTTTGCTGCCCCCCAGCGGTTTTGTGTCCGGGATTTACGCCCGCAACGACATCGAACGGGCGGTGTTCAAGGCCCCTGCCAACGAGGTGGTTTCTGGCGCACTGGGCTTTGAATTCAACATCCACAAGGCCCAGCAGGAGGTTCTCAACCCCGAAGGCATCAACTGCCTGCGCTTTTTCGAGGGACGCGGCAACCGGGTGTGGGGGGCCAGAACCTTATCGAGCGACAGCGAATGGAAGTACGTGAACATCCGCCGTTACTTCGCCTACCTGGAACGCTCCATCGAGCGGGGAATGCAGTGGGCGGTGTTTGAACCCAACGGCAACCAGCTCTGGGACAACGTGCGCCGCACCATCGAGGACTTCCTGCTCAACGAATGGCAGAGCGGAGCCCTGCTGGGCGAAAAACCCGAACGGGCCTACTTCGTGCGCTGCGACCGCAGCACCATGACCCAGAACGACCTGGACAATGGCCGTCTGGTGTGCCTGGTGGGTGTGTCTCCCGTGAAACCCGCAGAATTCGTGATCTTCCGCATCGGGCAGTGGACGGCGGACCGGAAGGTTTGAGCATTGCCGAGAGCCGAGAGCCAAGGGCACAAAATCCCCTTGAAACAAGGGAAAGGTCTTCAACATTCTTTTTGAAGCTTGAGCCAGAGCTTTCTGACCAGCTCTCGGCCCTGAGCCCTCGGTAAAATTCATTGAAAGAGGAAAAACATGCCAGACAGCAAAAACGCCAGACCATACATGCAATTCAATTTCCGGGTGTCGTTCGGTGGAGTGGAGGCCGGGTTTCAGGAGGTCAGCGGGATTGGCACCGAGGTGACCGTGGCCGAGTACCGCAACGGCAACGAACTGGAAAACAACGTGCGCAAACTGACCGGGCTGAACAAGGCCACCGACATCACCCTCAAGCGGGGGGTGACCGGAGCCAAGGAGCTTTACAAGTGGATGGATGAAGTGCGCTCTGGGACCGGGGAACCCCTCAAGCTGGTGACCATTGAACTGCTCAGTGCCAGCCGTGAAAAGGTGATGGCCTGGAACCTCAGCAATGCCCGCATCATCAAGCTGACTTTTGGCCCCCTCAATGCCAAGGGCTCAGATGTGGCGATGGAGGAGATGGTCATTGCCTACGAGCGCGTGACCGTGGAGTGAGGTGAGTGATGCTCAGCCGCCTGCCTGCTGTGAAAGTGGAGGCCCTGCCTCCCAGAACATCTGATTTTCTGCCCCGCATGGACATCCCGCTTTTTGTGGGGTTTGCCCAGAAAGGCAGCCTTTCTGCGGTGCTGGTGCAGGACATGGTGCAGTTCAAGGCAGAGTTTGGGGAAGCCCAGGTGTTGTGCTGGAACGACCAGGACGGCAGTGAAATCAGGATGCAACTTGCGGGAACCGTGCGGGCTTTCTTCGAGAACGGTGGGCGGCAGTGCTATGTGCTGCGGGTCAATCCCGATGGCGTGACCCATGAAGACGAGGGTGCCCAGTGGGGGTTTAACTTGCAGCGCTTTCAGGATGCCCGTCTGGATGCCCGTGATGTGCGCAGTCTGGCCTTGCAGGTGGACAGCTGGCGTCTGGCTTCTCGCACGCCCCAGGTGGGTTTTCAGGGCATTCACAAGGCCATTGAGTTGCCCGATGTGGCTTTCATCAGTGTGCCAGATGCCGTGCATGCCGGTTGGGTGCATCGGGTGGTTTTTCAGGTCAGTGTGGTGACTCCGCCTGCTCCTGTGCCTGAGGTGGTGCCCGATCCAGTGCCTCCTCCGGGTGCCTTCGAGGACTGCGAGGTGCAGCACACCCCCATCCTGACTGCTCCTTTTCTGAAGGTCACGCAGGACCATGAAAAGCTGGTGGTGTCTTTTGTCCCTGGCAAGTTGCTGAATGCAGTGGGGGTTGTGAAGCATGTGCTTCAGATCCGTTCTGACACGGAGGTGAGAGAGCGCCTCCTGCAGCCTGGTCTGGATCTGGTGCTGACCCCGGCAGACCTGGGGGTGGGGTTCTTTGATCTGCAGGTGGTGGCCAGTTGCCCTGCCCCAGTGCTCAACACAGTGGGCAATCCGGTGCGGGTGCGGGTCAGGCGGCTTTACCGGGCTTTCCAGAAAAAGAATCCGCCCAGAGAGGATCTGCTGGAACTGCACCGCTCCATGCTGCTGACCTGCGCTTTCAGGGCAGACACCCTGGCCATCCTTTCGGTGCCCGCTTTGAAGTTTGGTGCACTGGTGCGCCATGCGGCCCGCCTCAGGTCTCTGGTGCCTTCTGGAACGGAGCGTTATGGCAGCCTTTATGCCCCTTTGCTCAGGCAGGCAGAACAGGTGCTGGTTCCAGATGGGGTGGTGCTGGGACAGCTCTCCGAGGTGGCCCTGACCCGGGGAAGCTGGGTGGCTGCGGCCAACCGTCCTTATCGGGATGTGACCGGGGTGGAGCAGGAATTCAGCGATGCCCAGAGGTTGCAGTTGCAGGAGGCCAGAATCAATGTGGGCTTTCTGCCACCCGCAGGCATCCTGCACCTCTCTGCACTGGTGCTCAGCCTGGAAGAACCGCACCAGAATGTGCGTTTGCTGCTTCACCTGCTCAGGAGGTACCTGGATCGGCTGGGGAGCACTTTTGTGTTTGAACCCAACACCCAGCCGTCCCGTCTGGGCATGAAACGGCAATTGGAAGATGCGCTGGAAGTGCTGTTCAAACGCGGAGCTTTTCGGGGCCGCACACCTCAGGAGTCCTATCAGGTGGCGGTTCTGACTGCCCCGGAGAACACGCTGCTGTTTGAAATTCGGGTGAATCCCAGTGTTCCCATGACCCACCTCACCGTCACCCTGGTGCAGGCCGAAGATGGATGGAAAGTGCAGGAGTGAGCATGCAGATTTTTCAGGCCTTCAATTTTCGAGTCGAGATCCGCCTGCCCGACAGCAGCAACCCCCTGTGTGAAGCTGCTTTCAGCGAGTGCGATGGTCTGGAAGTCACCCGCGAGGTGAAAAGCATCCGGGAGGGCGGCAACAACAGCACCCACCTGCGCCTCCCTGGAGGGGTCAGTTATGGTCAACTCACCCTCAAAAGGGGCATGACAAAAGGGTTTGACCTCTGGAAATGGTTTGACCAGTCGGTGTCCAGCCCATCCCTGCGGGCCAGCATTGATGTGGTGATGCTTTCAGCCTCGCGGGAGGAGGTGGCCCGGTTCACCCTGAGCCGCGCCGTTCCTGTGAAACTCAAGGCTCCAGCCCTCAATGCCCGTGAAGGCATCATGGCCATTGAAGAACTCGGGGTGCTCTTTGAGCGTCTGGAGGTGCGTTATGCCTGAACTCCAGCAACTGGCCCGCGCTTACCTGATCGAACTGGACGCCCAGAACCAGGAAAAGGCAGACACCCGCATCGAGGTGCAGTTCAATCCTGAAACCCTGAAAGTGACTTTTGCCAACCAGGTCGCCAACCAGGACCAGGGGGGCAAGCAGAACAGCCCGCAATTTGTGGGGAAAGGCAGCACCAAGCTGTCCCTCACGTTGTATTTCGATGTGACTGCAGAACTCTCTGCAGGGCTGGACAGCACCGCCCAGGGGCAGGGAGAGGCCAATTCCGGAATGCGGGATGTGCGCCGCCTGACCCGCAAGGTGGCTTACTTCATCACCCCTGGTGAAATCAAGCAGGGCAAGGACCGGGGAAAATTTGCTCCTCCCAGAGCCCGGTTTCACTGGGGAAGCTTCCAGTTTGACGGCATCATGGAGTCTTTAGAAGAGAACCTGGAATTTTTTTCGCACGATGGTTTTCCGCTCAGGGCCAGCCTGACGGTGAGTCTGACACAACAGGAGATCCAGTTTCAGATTGCCAGCAATGCAGCAGCAGGGAATCCTGCAAAACCAGGGGCAAAACCCGCTGGAACCCGCCCGCAAACCCCGGCCAGGCAGGGCGGCAACCTGCCCCAGATGGCCGACCAGCAAGGCCTGGGAGACGACTGGCAGGGGGTGGCGCGGGGCAACAACATCGAAACCCCCAGAAACCTCAAACCCGGACAGCTGATTGACTTTTCCCTCAGGAAGCAGGTGGAGTGATGCCCGTGCAGATCAATGATTTTCAGGTGGTGACCGGGCCTGCTGCCAGCCAGAGCGGCCAGGGCCAGACCCCCCATAAAACCGACACCACAAAAGAAGTGCTCAAAATCGTGCTCAAACGTGAATCCAGAAAACAGCGCCTCAAGGTGGATGGGGGCAAACCATGACCCTCACCGTGGCCAGACCAACCCTGCTTTTGAATGGGCAGGACAGCGTGTTGTTCAGAGAAAACCTGCTGGAACTGTCCATAGAAGATTCCCTGGACGGGTTGTGCCGTCTGGAAGCCACGTTCAGCAACTGGGGCAACCGGAACAACCAGCTTGGGTTTCTGTTTCGCAAGCAGGACGTGTATTTTCAGACCCCGGTGCAGGTCAAGATGCAGGACACGCTGCTGTTTGAAGGGCGGGTCAGTGCGCTGGAAGCAGCCTTTCCAGAAGGAGAAGCCCCTCAGCTCACCCTGCTGGCAGAGGACGCTTTGCAGGAACTGCGCGTTCAGGTCAAAACCCGTGCTTTCGAGCAGGTCTCGGTGCCAGCTGTGGTGCAGCAGGTGGCCCAGCAGCATGGCCTGCAGGCCCAGGTGGAGGTGTCCAGCGAGGTTCATCCCCTGGTCATGCAACTGGAGCAGACCGATCTGGGTTTCTTGCGTGATCTGGCTTTGCAGGTGGGAGCAGAATTGTCTTTTGCCTCTGGAAAATTGTTCTTTCAGACCAGGGACCGCCGCAACACCCAGACCCTGACCCTCAAGGTGGGAGCCAGCGTGCGGGATTTGACCATCACGGCAGACCTGGCCAATCAGGTGAACCGGGTGGAGGTGCATGGCTGGGACGTGACTTCCAAACAGGGGGTCAAAGAAACGGCAGGCGATGCCAGCCTGGGGGCGGAATTGAAGGCCGACAGCGCTGCAAAAATCCTGCAGGCCCAGGGCCTCACCCGCGTGAAATCCGTGGCTTTGCCGGTGCAGATCAACCCCACCGCAGCAAAGACCCATGCCCAGGCGGTGTTCAGACGGGTGGCCCGCAGTTTTGTCACCCTGCATGGCGTGACCAACCCAGATCCCAGAATGAAAGTGGGCAACAAGCTGGAGCTGCAGGAGGCTGGAGAGGGCTTTTCTGGCACCTACACCATCACCTCCACCTGCTTCCGGTTTGACTCGCTGTCTGGGGCACGGTTTGAATTTCAAGCCCAGCGGCCTGACTTTGGGGGAGGATTCTGATGGAACGCCTCTACGGAGTGTATCCCGCACTGGTCACCAGCCACCAGGATCCGGACAACCAGGGTCGGGTGCGGGTCAAATACCCCTGGTCCAGCTCGGACAGCCAGGAAGCCTGGGCGAGACTTGCCACCCTGATGGGGGGTGCGGGCAAAGGGTCTTTCTTCATCCCAGAAATTGACGATGAAGTGCTGGTGACTTTTGAAGCTGGAGACCCTTCAAAGCCTTATGTGATGGGTTGCCTGTGGAACGGCTCAGACCGGCCCCCGGAACGGGTGGGTTCCCAGAACGAAACCAAAGTCCTCAAGACCCGGAGTGGCATGCAGCTCAGGTTCACCGAGCGTTCCGGACAGGAAGAAATCCTGATCCAGACCCCGGCAGGGCAGACCGTGAAACTGAAAGATGGACCCGGCAGCATTGAATTGCAGGACGCCAACGGAAACAGCGTGAAACTGGATCCCTCTGGAATCACGGTGAACGCTGCAGGTAAAGTGACGGTGGGGGCTGCCACCGTGGAAATCTCTGCTGGGATGGTCACGGTCAATGCAGGCATGAGCAAATTCAGCGGGGTGGTGCAGGCCGACACCGTGATCACCAACAGCGTGGTCAGTGCCGCCTACACCCCCGGCGCAGGGAACATCTGGTGAGTGTATGCAGGCAAGAATGATCGCAGCACACGCCCTGGTGGGACAGACCCAGTTTGTGACCCAGTGGGTGAGTCCTTCATCAAGCTGGCATGGTCAGAACCAGAACACCATGAAACGCCCCTCGGTGCTGGTGTTTCACGACGATGAATTCATGACCACCCTGATCGAAACGGCCAGAAACAACCCGGACGATCTGGAACAGTACCGGGTGAAAACCGCAGGCCAGAAACTTTTCCAGCCCACCCATGGAGATTTTGCAGTGGTGACGGCCAGTCTGGTTTGCTCTGGAATCACCCTCCCTGAACGCCAGACCCACCCTGAAAAAGGGGAGAGGGTGGCCTTTGTGGTGCGCCGTCTGGTGGGAGGTGAGGAGTACGCCTGGGTGAAAGGCCAGGGCTGGCTGACCGCAGACCTGCAAAAACCCAACCCCCAGGAGGAACTGCAGGGGCTTTTCCCGGTGATGTGCGGCTCTGGAGACCAGCAGCGCAAAATCTGGGCGGGTCTGGTGCCCACCTCCAGCAGGGACACTTATGTTTCTGATTCTGCCCGTCCCAGTGCGGCAGATCTGGCCCAGGAAGTGGCCCGCTATGCCAGCACCAGGGGTGCTGGCCCAAAACACCCGGCCACCCAGCAATTCAAAGAGCAATTGCAGGAAGCCCTGAATGGGTTTCAGTTTCTGCCTGCGGATCCCACCGATCAGGAGGCCAGCACCTTCTTCTTCTCGGATTTTCTGGATTGGTTTTCCAGGTATTTGCCTGCTGCCCTGAGTGCCATAGATGCTCCCAGCAATCCGACAACTGGAAACCCCATGACACCCCTTTTTGACAGGCTTTCCATTTACAAGACAGCGGGGAATGTGACCTACTGGGATGCCCTCAGGCAGGTGCGGCCCTACCACAAACTGGGCACTGTGGACCCTGCCAACCATCCCAGCCTGAATTTGCGCACCACTTCCGTTTCGGTGGGTCAGGATTTGTTCAACTTCTTCAATGGCTTGCAGTACCCGCCCCTGACCCTGCCGAATGTGCCCCTCAGGGAATCCCGACTCTCTGCCTCGGACCCGTTTGTGGTGCGGATGTATTACCACCGCCCTTACTGCCGCTTCCGGCCCCACCTCCTCTCTGAACCCAGCCTGCCTTTCCTGATTGCCCCTTATTTTGATCCTGATGCTCCTGGCAGACCCATCCGCATTGTGATGCCCAGTGATGTGAGCATCCGGGGGTTGCGCAAATACCGCCGCAACGTCTCCATCGAGATGAGCACCGAACTGCGCAAGAAAATCCAGCAGATCACCCCAAAGGTGCTGGACGGCAAGCTGGAGCAGGCGGTGGATTTCAACCTGGGCCTGATCTGCTCGTTTTCCATTCCCATCATCACGCTGGTGGCGCTGATTTTGCTGCTGGTGTTTGTGGTGGTGCTGAACATCGTGTTCTGGTGGCTGCCTTTCTTTCGAATTTGTTTCCCCGTGAAGAGGTGATGTGTGCGTGACTCCCTGTTAGGAACTGGACTGAATTTTCCACTGCAAATCAAAGATGGACGTTTCGTTTACGCTGCAGGCACCGAGAACATCCTGCAGAACATTGAAATCATCCTGCGCACCCAGGTTTCAGAGCGCCTGCGTGCCCCGGAATTTGGGGCTGGACTGGAACGCCTGCTTTTTGAGCCCAACACCCCCGCCACCCGTCACCTGATTGCTTCAAGGGTGGAACTGGCCTTGCAGCAGTGGGAAAAGCGCATCTCGGTCAAAGATGTGGCCGTGCTGGAAGACCCGCAAGACGAAACCGCTGTGATCGTGCAGGTGCAATACCAGCTGGTGGCCAGCGGAACCACCCATGAAACCCGCTTTGCCATGCAACTGGGAGGTGCCTGATGCCTTTAAAACCTCCGGTGCTGGAAGACAAAAAGTACGCAGATCTGGTGCAGGAAGCGCTGGCCCGCATTCCGGTTCACAATCCCGAATGGACCAACTTTTCCAAGGCAGATCCTGGCGTCACCCTGCTGGAACTGTTCGCCTTCATGACCGAGACCTTGCTGTACCGGGCCAACCTGATCCCGGAACGCAACCGCCTGAAATTCCTCTCCCTGCTGGGCATGGGACTCCAGGAAGCGCAGGCGGCCTCTGGACTGGTGTCCCTCAAAGCAGATGCACTGGAAGAGGTGCGCCAGGAAACCCTGCTCAGAGCAGGAAGCATCCCTTTCCGGGCCACGCATGGTCTGAAGGTGCTGCCTCTGGAAGCCAGGGTCTTTTACAAACAGCAGATCACCCCGGATGCTGCTCTCCTGCAGGCCTATCAGGACCTGTACGCCTCATACCCCGACCATGAACTGACCCTCTATCAGGTGACCCCGATTCTGGACGACTTGCTTTCACGGGTGGGGGCCAGGGACAGCGCAGATGGAGCCGTCTGGCTGGGCCTCTTTCTGCCTGAAGGCTCAAAAGACACCCGCGATGCCTTCCTGAAGAAGCACACCGGGGAAAAGCTCACTCTGGGCGTGGTGCCTTCTTACGACCTGAAAAAAGTGCGGGTGGACCAGAAACGGGACCAGTTGCCTTTCACCATCGATTTGCCCTCGCTGAAAAACGACCAGTTGACCTTCCGGACCCTGCCTGCCCGTTTGCTGCAGGACACCGTGACAGCCCCTTTCACCCTGGAAGTCACCCTGCCCACCTTTGACACCGACTGGAACGATCTGGACCCCCTGGAAGCCGGGGTGGGCCTGATGCCCCCAGATCTGGAAGACACCCAGTTGAAGGAAAAACTGCTGGGCTGGCTGCGCATCAACCTGCAGGGAAGTGAATTTCAACTGGCTGCTGTGCAGGTCAATGGTCTGAAAATCACCCAGGAGGAATGGGTGTATTCGGAGATCCTGCCAGATGGCACCGGCGAACCCGATCAGGTGGTGCGCCTGTCCCGTGCTCCGGTGCTGCCCAGATCTGTTGCCGTGCATGTCCGTGCAGGCAACGAAACCCAGACCTGGACCCGTGTCAATGACCTGCACGAAGCTGCGCCAGAGGTGATCCTTCCCGATCCGACCCTGCCCCCTGCCGTGAAAAAGGTCTACCAGGAGCAGAGTCGGGTTTTCGTGCTGGACGCAGAATCAGGAGAAATTCACTTTGGAAATGGCCTCAGAGGAACCCGTCCAGCACCCCAGTCCCAGATCCGGGCCGATTATGCCTACTCGGTGGGTGCCAGGGGGAACCTGGGGGAGAAAGCCATCAGCAGCATCGAGCACCCCAGAATCAAGGTGTTGCACAGTTACCCCACCTGGGGCGGAGCAGATGCAGAGAAAGTGCAGGATGCAGAAAAACGCATCCCGCAGCTGTTCCAGCATGGCCAGCGGGCGGTGACAGCAGAAGACTTCAAAAACCTGACCTACAGCACCCCCGGAATTGAAGTGGGGCGGGTGGAACTCCTGTCCCAGAAGACTCCTGGCACCGTGCGCCTGCTGGTGGTTCCACAACACGACGCAGCCCACATGGACGCCCCCATGCCAGACACCCTGTTTCTGCAGGCCGTGTGTGACCATCTGGACCCGCGCCGTCTGGTCACCACGGAAGTGGTGGTTTACCCTCCCAGGTACCGCCAGATTCTGGTGTCCATTGGGCTGGAGGCGCAACCTGGAGTGGCTTTTTCGCAGGTGCAGGACGATGTGAAAGCTGCATTGAGGGCCTTTCTTTCCCCCTTGCCTTCTGCAAACCAGACAGGCTGGGCCATGAAGAAACCCGTGCGGGCCATGGAGTTGCTGGCCACAGTGAACCGGGTGGCCTCGGTGCAGTACGCCCAGGATGTGCTGCTCGCAGAAGTGGGGACCCCCAACCCCACCCAGACCGTGACCCTGCAAGAAGATGAATTTCCTTTGCTTGCAGCCCTCTCCATCAGTGTGGGAGATCCCCTGCCCCTGGAAGACCTTGCTCCCAGCGCCCCGGACACCCCGGACCGCCTGCTGGTTTCGGTGCCCAGCAGCAAAGTGAAAGGATGCGGCTGACATGGATGTCAACGGCTCGGGGTACCACCTGCTGCTCGGTCAGACGGACTGGGAGAGCAGCATCGGGGGGTTTCACCTCGGATACGACCAGACATCCCAGGCCGTGACGCTGGCCCCCGAAGTGTTTCACTTCCAGACCCATCCCTCAGACCACCTGCCCACCGCTGCTGATTTGCGCAGCATAGGGGCAGATGCCTGGGGGAATGTGTACCTGATTTCCGAAGACCGCACGAAAGTGCAGGTGCTGGCCCCCCAGACCCGCATTCCCCAGACTTACTGGACAGGGGACATGGCTGCTCCTTCCAGAGAACACGGGGCTTTCAGTGATCAGCCTGCTGCTTCACCTGCTCCGGTGTTGCTGAATGCCCTGGCAGTCACCGAAAGCCAGCGTCTGGTGGTGGCTGCAGACCGCACCCTGTACGTGTTCGATCTGGTGGCCGGAGGACCTCCTTTGCCAGAGCAGGTGGATTTTGCACCCAGTGGACGCATCCAGCACCTGTACCCCAGGGTTGAAGGTGGATTCTGGTTGCTGGAACAGCAGGGTGATCAGGCCCACCTGTGGACTTTTGATGCCCAGTTGCGCCCCATTCCCACGGAAACCACAGCCCAGGAGGCCACTTTCGCAGATGTGGGGGACACCCGCACCCTGCAAAAAGTGACCGGAAGTTTTCACGATCTGGGTCAGGTGCAGGTTTTGCAGATGGTCTTTCCAGACCGTGAAAGAGGCGTGCTGTTGACCCATCAGGGCGTGTTTCAATGGACCTCCCAGAACGGGCTGCAGGACCTCAAGTTAAAGCTCCCGGATGGGTTTGAACGGGGTTATGCCCTGCATGCACTCCCCTCCTGCATTTTTCTGGTGGAAAAGCAGGGCAACCAGGCCCTGAAGTACCGCACAGGGGCCACCCTGCCAGAATCCTGCTATTTCCCCATGCGGGATTTTGTGGGGAAAGGACTGGTGCTGGTGCGGGACCGCATCCATTACCACTCTGAAAACGGGATTTTGCCTCTGGCAGAGCAACCCAGACCCCGCTTCAAGACCACCGGACAGCTGCTTTACTGCTTTGATGGCAAGGAAGCTGGTTGTGTTTGGCACCGCCTTTTTCTGGATGCCGATCTGGAACCCGACACCCGCATTGAAATCCGGGCTTATGCCACCAATCAGGCCTTGCCGCCCAATCAGGCCCCCAGAAGCCGCTGGCTGAAACCCCAGCCCACCCCCTACACCCGTGGCATGGGCCGGGAATTGCCCCTGGAACCCCTGGACGCCGGGTTTCGCACCCTGGAAACCCTCTTTCAGGAGGTGCAGGGCCGTTACCTGTACCTGGAAGTGACTTTGCAGGGTTCCGGGCGCACCACACCCCGAATCCGGGCCCTCAGGGCTTACTACCCCAGATTCAGCTACCTGCAATACCTTCCTGGAATTTTCCGGGAAAATCCAGAATCTGCCAGTCTGCTGGAGCGCTTCCTGGCCAACACCGAGGGCATTTTCACGGATCTGGAAGGCCGCATTGCTGCCAGTGAGAAACGCTTTGACCCCCACAGCACCCCGGCAGAAGACCTGGAATGGCTGGCCTCCTGGATGGGCATTGAATTTCCAGGGCACTTCAACGGGCAGCAAAAACGCTTCATGGTCCAGCATGCCTCGACCATGCTCCCCCTCAGGGGCACCCGCAGAGGACTTGAAATGCTGCTCAATCTGTCCCTCGACCCTTACCCCGCCCCCAGCACTCTGGACCCCGAATGCTCACGGGTGAAGGTGCTGGAAGACATCCGCACCCCCCACCAGTTTCAGGTGGTGATCCTGCTCCCGGATGGGGTTCCTGAAGTGGAAGAACTGGAACGCCAGGTGCAACTTCTCACCCTGATCACCGAACAGAACAAACCCGCCCACACCCGTTTTGAAGTGTATTTCGACTGGGCACTGTTCAAGGTGGGCAGCGCTGTGCTGGGTTCTGGCACAGCCCTCAAAGAGGTTCCACTTTCCAGACTGCTGCCCAGCCTGATCCTGGGCAGAAACCCCCTGCTGTCCCGGCTGTGGGACGCTGGCACCGATCCCCGCTGGGTGCTTTGATCCACCCTTTTGCTGTGCCCATTGATTCAAGGAGGACCCATGAAAACCTGCACCGATCCCCTCACCCATGCGCTCACCCGGTTTGACAAGCACGTTTACTTCGCAGAAGGCATGGTGCTGGGCGAAGACGATTTCACCCAGGAATTTGCTTACCTGTCCGGCCACCAGCACCTGCTCAGCCGGGGAGCGCTGGGATACGGCACCCTTTGCGGCCTGCAGGTCAAATACGAATCTGCGGAAGTGAAAGTCACCCCGGGTCTGGCCCTCACGCCCAGCGGAGAACTGGTGCGGGTGCCCCGTGTGCAGTGCGCCAGCCTTGCTGCATGGCTGAAAAAGCAGCCTGGTCTCAGCGAAGGGGAACAGCACCTTTACGTGACCCTGGAATACCGTTCCTGCCCCACCGATGAGGAGCCATTGCCCTCACAGCCCTGCCGCACCGCACAGGAAAGCCTGGTGCCCAGCCGCTGGGAAGACGACTTCATTCTGGATTTCAGCTTCACGGCCCCGGACCACCGTCTGTACCGCCTGGAACATGAATTCTCTGGCTGGTTGCGGGACAGGGTGCGTACCCGTGCCCTGATGGGAGAGGAAACCCCGGACCATCTGGTGAACCAGCTCATTGGCATCCTGCAGCAGAACCTCAACCCGGATCTGGGGGCAGGGCTGGAAACCCACCTGCAAACCATTCTCGCCCCCCTGCTGGACTGGGAGGGCCACCTGAGTGTTCCCGAACCGGTGCTGGACCGGGTGCTGCAGGTGCTGACCACCCACTGGGTGACCACCCTGCGCACCGCTGCACTGGACCAGGAAGCCACCCCGGATGGTCTGCCTCCCAGACAGCATGCCCTGCTGCTGGCCGGGATCATCGCTGATTTCCAGGCAGGCAACGTGAACAGCGTTCGCATTGATGAAACGGCACGTCCTGTGCTGCTGGACCTTTCCCTCCTCACCACCTACCTGCAAAAGGGGAAGGACCGGGTGCTGTACGGAGAAGTCACCGGACCCACCCACCAGACCAGAGTCTCCAAGATCCAGACCTACGATGTGTACCCGGACGGGACCATCCGCACAGACGATGAGCCCCTGACCTTCCTGGGCCTGAAAGACAACATCTGGCAGGCCACCCCCTTTCCCATGCTGGTCGGGGACATCACCGGAACGGTGAAAAGCACCTTCGTGTCTGCATTGCAGGGCATCCCGCTGCAAAGTCCAGCCACCCAGAACAACCAGCTTCTGGTCACCACCTACACCGGAAACCCTGAATCCGAAGAAGACCCACAGCGTCTGGTGTGGGTGCCTGTGAATGCACCTGCAGGAGATGTGCAGCTGGACTTTGAGCACGGAGATTCCACCGTGGTGGGCCTGCAGAAACACCCTGTGTCCAGCCAGACCCCGGATGACAACCAGATCCTCAAATACACCGGGTCAGAATGGCAACCCGTGTATCTGGGTGGAGATGTCACGGGAGATCCCCAGAACAGCCAGCTTTCCGCCATCCAGGGCGTGTCCATTTTCGGGCCTGCTGGAGCGCCCGGACAGTTCATGATCACCACTTTCACCGAAGGTCTGGAAACCCTGCAATGGACCCCGGTGATTTTCCCGCAGGGGGATGTCCTGATGGATTTCCTGTCGGGTCAGTCCACAGTGACCGCCATCCAGCACGTCCCTGTGCGCAACCAGGGACCGGACAATGGTCAGGTGTTGATGTTCACCGGCGAGGACTGGGCACCGGTTTCTCTGGGCGGCGATGTGATTGGAAGCCCCGACAGCACCACCGTGCGGGCCTTGCAGGGCATTGAGATTCAGGGCACCCCCACCAGTGACAACCAGACCCTGGTCAGCGTCAATCTGGGAGGCGGAGAAGGCTTTGTCTGGCAGGTGCGGGATTTGCCTGAAGCTGGTGCAGAGCCCTCCTCTGGATCCAAAGATTATGTCAGCACCATTCCCGGCAAACCCTACGGCCTGTACGCGGCTGGACCCATCGAACTGATGCCCTTCAATCCCAGAGGGCTTTACAACATCAACGGTGTGGAACCCGAAGGCGAAGGGCGCATCGCCGTGTACTTTGGACCCTCCAAACACGAAGCTGGAAATTACCGCTATGTGGTCAAGGCCACCGTGCAATCCCGACGTGGGGTTTTCGTGCATGTGCAGGTGGCAGAACCCGCCACCTCAGAACGCGTGGTGCTGCAACTGTTTGGCTGGCGCGGAGAGATGTTCCCCATGGACTTCAGGGAATTTGAATCGGAAATCACCCTGCATCTGGAAGTCAACTTTTATCAGGTGAGGGCCGAATGAACACCCTGCTGGACGAATTCATCGCAGCCAGAAGTGGGGCAGTTCCGCACTTCTTCAACGGACGTGCCCTCAGTGCCGAAGACCTCAAGCGGCTTTACGCTGCACTGGACAACCTGGACCAGCGCTTTGGTCTGCTGCACGGCTCAGGGGTGGCAGAGGGCCTGAAGGTCACCCTGCAGAACCAGACCCTCAAAATCACCCCCGGATGGGGCTTCAACCGGCTGGGCACCCCTCTGGTGCTGGACAGTGAAATCCAGCTGAACATCCATGACATCTACACGGACACTGAAGACGACGATGGAGAATTCCGCAACTGCAATGAAGGCATCTATGTGTCAGACACCGTACAGAAAGACCGGGTGTACGTGCTGACCGTGACCCCCAGGTCCCGTCTGGAAGGCCGGGCACCGATGTTCGGGATGGGTGGGGCACCCAGCAAATGCAATTACAAAGACCAGATGCCGGGTGTGGTGTTCCGACTGCACCGCTGGCCTGATGCAGAGAAAGCCATCCAGAACGCTGTGGCCTCCCAGCAGCAAAACCTGCTGGCCCACTTCTGTTATGGCACGCGCAATCCCACCCCAGTCAATCCCCTCCAGGATGACTTCTGGCCTGAACTCGTGCTGCCTGACCCCGTGCGAGACTGGATTTCCAGCGATGAGGAACCCCTTACCCTGCTGCACACCCGCACCTCGGGATGGGTTCTGGATGGTTGGGCCGTGCGCAGGTCCCTGTTTCACGCCTTGCAAGAAAAACTCAACCTCTCCCAGAACCGGGCCAGAAACCACGCCATGCTTCAGCAGTACCACGAACAGCTCGGGCAACTGGTGGCGAATGTGGGAGGAGACCCCGGACAGATCACAGCCAATGCCTTCGATGAAGCTTTTGCTTTCCTGCCCCCCACTGGAATCCTTCCTGCACAACTGAACACCGGATCCCAGGCCACCCTCAGCCGCAGTGGAACCCGACGCATGATGCAAGAAGCCCTGAACAGCGGAGAAGGTTTTTCGCGCACTTCCCTGGGGTACTGGGGCAGTTATTTGCTGGATTTCAGCCAGCGCTGGGCGATGTTCACCGATCCCACGCTGTACTGGAACAACAGTTACTGAAGACAGAGAAGGCGATCAGTGATCAGCAATCAGCGCTCAGCAAAAGAAACAATTGATTTTTGACCAGATCCAGAAATGCCCAGTGCAGGTTGTTCCTTTGACAAATTGGAGGTGAAAAACACCCATGAACACAGCAGACACCATCCGCAAACTGACCCTGCAAACCCACCTGCAGGACAGTTACCCCCAGCGGTACAGCCTGGAGCGCCTCTTGCAGGACACCACCTTTTCTCTGCCGGGATTTCCACGTCGGGGAAGGCTGGTGATCCGCAAGCTGGCCCTGCCTTTCCCAAAACAGGGCCAGCAATGGCAGAAACGCCTGCAGGACTGTGTGCTGGACCTCTGGCAAAAGGCAGTGAGGCCCCAGATGGGCTGGATTCCCTCAGATGCAGATGCGGTGTTCTTTGCATCCCCCGAAGAAGAATTGTTGTGTCTCATCCGGGCTTTCCCTGATCCTGTCTGGTGGGGGAGGGGCACCCCGGAAGCCCTGACCGCAGAACATCTGCCTGAATTGCCGGGGGTTTTGCTGCTGCTGGACTGGACAGAAAGGAAACGCTGGATTTCTGCCCTGCCTGCCACTTTTGTGACGGAGGCGGTGCGGCACCTGGCCCGCCATCACCTGCTGCCTGAACTTCCTGGGGCAATGCGAGAGTTTCTGACAGCTCCTCTCAGTTTGCGGAAACAGCTGAAGGCCATGATGGAACAGGGTTTCCCCGCCAGGAATACACAGGTCAGGGCGGTGCTGGACCGTTTGCAGCAGGTGTCCCAGATGCAATCTCCGATGGAAGAACAGGACATCCACTGCCTGACCTTGTTGATGCTGTCTGCCCCGGAGCTCAGGTTTCTGGCCTGCCAGTGGGTGCTGTTGCTGAACCCTGAAAACAAACCCATCTGGTCTCCAGAAGATGACGAAGAAGCAGAGAACCAGCAGGAACAGAAAACAACACAGTCCTTTCTGGAAGAGGCTCCACAACAAAAGAAGAATCAGGATGCCCAGGAAAATCCTGATTTTCCTGCCCGGCTTCCATCCGTCCTGCCAGCAGCCACCCCGGACCTTGCCCTCCAGCACCAGCAAGAAAATGTGCCTGAAGGGCCTGTGGAATTTTCCCAGACGGATGCTCTGGAGCCTGTTTTGGCCCCGGACCTTCCACAAGCTTCTGAAGCCCCATTCCCGGAAACCACCCGCATGCGTTCGAGGTATGCTGGACTGCTGTTCCTGATGAATCTTTTCTTGCAGCTGGATCTGGTCACGGATTTCAGCGACCTGACCCCCAGAGCGCAATCTCCCTGGGCCTTGCTGGGGCGGGTGGGGCTGATGGTGTTTGAAGATTTCAGATCAGATCCCCTCTGGATCCTTTGTCACACGGCTGCAGGAAAACCTGCCACCTGGACCCCCAGAATTCGGCTGCCAGACAACCTCTGGTCTTCCACGCAGCCCCACGCCCAGAGGTTGCTGCACAACCTGACCCTGATTTTAGAAACCCTTCTGGACACCTCAGATCCTTTTGGGCTGCTCTGCCAGCAGGCAGGCATTCTGGAGGTGGGTGCAGCCCGTGTTGAGGCAACCTTTTCGCTGGAAACCCACCCCATTGAAATCCGCCTGGCCAGGCTGGACCGGGATCCTGGCTGGCTTCCTCAGGCGGGTGTGGGCCTTTACTTCCAATTCGAGGTGGACCGATGATGGACCTTGCACCCTTCAAATTGCATTTTTACCAGATGCTGCGCCTTGCCCTTCCTGCCCTTGAAGAACAACTGGGAGGTTTTCAGGAGTTGCCTTTTCTGGAAGCCTACCAGCAGGAACTCTCGGACCTGAGGCCCTTTAAAACCCCCTTTGCCCATCCCATCATGCGTTTGAAAGAGGGCCTCAACCTCACCGATGAGGAACTGGCGCTGGTTTTTCTGATCGGCAGTGTGGAGGAGGATGTGCGCTTCAGTGCTCTTTTTGAGGGCCTCACGGGGCAGGGGTACCCCACAGTGGGCTTGCTGGAACAGTGGTGGCAGGATTACACCCCTTTGCCTGTCCGTCATCTGCTGGAACAGTGGGTGCGTCTGGGTTTGCTGAGGTTTGTGCATCAGGAGGGAACCCGTTTGCAGCGCCCTGTGTGTGTGCAACCTGAACTGTGGGAGGTCCTCAGGGACCACAGCACTCTGGAAAGGCATCTGCCGGAATCCAGACTTCCCGTCCTGTCAGAATTGTTTTTGCCTGAGGGTTTTCGTTTGCCAGCTTTGCAGGATGTGCTGGTGTCCGGGGTCCGGCACTCAGGCCGCAAGACGCTGCTGCAGGCCACTGCCAGACAACACCAGAAAGGCATCCTGCTTTGCGATCTGACGGACACCTTTCATGAAAATGCCCTGCTGGCAGTGGTGCTGGACGCGGTTCCTCTGGTCAAGCTTCCCCAGTCTCAGGACACCCTTAAACTGCCAGAGTTGCCTCTGGGGATTCCGGTGTTTGCTGTGTCCTCCCAGCACCAGTCGGTGCAGACCCGTGCCCACCGGGTGGTGCTGAACAAACCTGCTCCCTCAGAGCGCCAGCGGATCTGGCAGCAGGTGACAGGTCAAACTGGAGGCATTACCCACCGGCGTTTGCCCACCGGGAACCTGATCCGTCAGGCCAGAGGAGAGGATTTGCGCACCTCAGCCCTGCATCCCAGTGTGAATGCCCTCCCTTCTTCTGGAAGCCACCAGGATCTGGCCCTTCCGGAAACGGTGATGCAGGATTTGCGGCTGCTGGAAGCCCGCTGCAGGTTCCGGGAACAACTGGGAGAGCACCTTCCAGAGGTGCTGGTTCCCCCGGTGGGCGTGAAAGCCCTGTTTTCCGGGCCAAGTGGCACAGGAAAAACCCTGACTGCCAGGGTTCTGGCTGGCGTACTGGACATGCCGCTGTACCGGGTGGACCTTTCACGGGTGGTGTCCAAATTCATCGGAGAGACCGAGAAAAACCTGGATGAGGTCTTTGAGCAGGCCGAATCTGAAGACGTGATCCTGCTGCTGGATGAAGGAGACGCCCTCTTGACCCAGCGCACCGCCGTTGGCAATGCCAACGACCGCTATGCCAACCTGGAAACCAATTACCTGCTGCAACGCCTGGAGCACTACCAGGGCATCCTGTTGATCACCACCAACGCTGCAGACCGCATCGACACGGCTTTCCAGCGGCGCATGGATCTGGTCATCGATTTTCCCTGTCCCAGGGCCGCTGAACGGGAAAGAATCTGGAAACTGCACCTCCCTGCCAGCCACCAGTTGCGCCCTGCAGAACTGGATTTTCTGGCAGAGCAGTGTGATTTTACGGGAGGCCAGATCCGCAATGTGGTGCTGCAGGCCACCTTGCTGGGGTTGCAGGAGGGGGTTCCTCTGCAATTTCAGCATTTGCAGCACGCCGTGCAACGGGAATACCGCCAGATGGGACAGCATCCCCCCACAGGTGAACCATGACCAGCAAAGCCCCTGCCCCCCGCAAAAGTTCAGGCCCGGTGACCCCCGCAGCCCGCAAAAGCAGTGGAGGAACGGTTTCTGGAAAAACCAGCCTGACCCCAAAAGGCAAGGCCGCTCAGGACCCCCGTTTCCAGAAAACCGTGTGGGACCTGCAGGACAAAAGCCGCAAACTGGGTCAGCATGACCCGGCCAGCAAGAAAAGGGGAGATCTGGAAAATGCGGCCCAGGATCCTGCCAATGCCCGTTCTGCGGGTGCGGCGGCATCCCAGGTGGCCACCATGGATGGGGCACCCACCGGATCGGTGCAGCCCGGCAATTTTACAGGCCTGCTCAGGCAGGAAATTGACCGCCTGATGCCCCAGACCCTGGACAACGCCGACCAGTTCATGCAACATGGCGAGGCTTCTCAGATCCAGCAGGCTGCAGGAGGGGCCGTTCAGCAGCAAACGGACAACGCCTCGGGCACACTGCAGGCCACGGCAGCCCAGGCTCCAGATCCCGGCAGTCAGCCTGTCAGAACAGCCACGCCACTGGCTTCAGAAACTCCAGCCCAGACCCCAAACGTGGACACTTCAGGTGCTGTTCCTCAGCCAAAACAGAATTTTGATGCTGGAATCAAACAGAACCTGGACACTGGAAAAGACGAACTGAAGAAAACCGAATTGCCCGAAAGCTCCTTTAAAAAAGCCAACGATTCCCGCTTTTCAAAAGTGCTGGACCAGAACCAGAAATTGCAATCCCAGGCGTTGACAGGATTGCAGTCGTATCCCAGGACCGAAAACCAGATTCAGAGCGCTGCAAAGTCAGCAGTTTCTGGAGACAGCAAAAAGGGCGCAGCCAGCCTTGCCAGGGCCAGAGTGCAGGGGGGGACTGCAGTCCGCCTCAAGCAGCAAAGCGCCAAAGAGCGCAATGAGTCCCGCAGAAAAGCTGTCACAGACAACATCGAGCGCATTTACAACAAAACCAGAACAGCAGCCCAGAAACACCTTGATGGCCTGCAAGACGAGGCCATGCGCCAGTTCGAGCAGGGCCTGACCCGTGCTGCAGACAACCTCAAACGCAATGCAGAGCTGGAAAAAGAGAAATTCCGCGAGGAACGCTATTCAGGGGTGACTGGAGCGGCACGCTGGGTGGCAGACCTCTTCAGGGCCTGCCCGGATGGCCTCAAAGAAGGGTTCAAGCGGGCCAGGGCAAAATTCACCCAGGAAACCGATGTGCTGGTGAACCGCATCGGGCAATTTGTGGATTCCCGCATCAAGGCGGCCAAAAGCGAAATCCAGCGCGGTCAGTCCGAGATCCAGACCTATGTGCAAAGCCTTCCCTCAGACCTGCAATCGGTGGGCCTGAACGCCCAGAGGGACATGGAATCCCGCTTCTCCGAGATGCAAAGCAGCATCGACACCCAGGCCCAGGAACTGGCCCAGAAAATGGCTGAACGTTACCAGAAAGCCCAGGAGGATGCCGACAGCGCCATCAAAAAATTGGAAGAAGAAAACAGCGGCATGCTGAGGGGGCTGGTGGACGCTGTGGGCGAGGTCATCCGGGTGCTGATGGAATTCAAAGCCCGACTGCAGGCCGCCCTGCGCAAAGGCGAAGAGACCATCAAACTGATCCTCAACGACCCCATCGGGTTCCTCTCCAACCTGCTGGCCGCCATCAAAGGGGGCCTGAATGCCTTTGTGGGCAACATCTGGACCCACCTGAAAGCCGGATTCATGCAGTGGCTTTTTGGCAGCCTGATGAAAGCAGGCATCCAGCCCCCAACAGATTTGTCTCTGGGCAGCATCTTCAAACTGGTCTTGCAGGTGCTGGGCATCACCTACGACCGCATGCGGGCCAAAGCCGTGAAACTCATCGGAGAGCGCAATGTGCGCCTGCTGGAAAAACTCTATGAACACATCCAGACCCTGATTTCTGGAGGCATCCAGGCTCTGTGGGAGAAAGTCAAAGAGGACCTGGGGAACCTCAAACAGATGGTCATCGACGCCATCCAGAACTGGCTGATCGAAACCGTGATCAAGCAGGCCGTCATGAAAGTGGTCAGCATGTTCAACCCAGCCGGGGCCATCGTGCAGGCGGTCATTGCCATTTACAACACCGTGATGTTCCTGTGGGAGAAAGCCAACCAGATCCTCTCCTTTGTGGAGGCCGTGATCAACAGCATTCATGCCATTGCCACCGGAGCCATTGGGGGAGCCATTGGCTGGATTGAACGCAGCCTTGCCAGCATGATCCCGCTGGTGATTGGTTTCCTGGCCAGATTGATCGGGCTGGGAAATGTCTCCAACAAGATCCGGGAGTTCATCACCAGGGTGCAGGGCAAGGTGGATGCAGCCATCGACAAGGTGATTGCCAGAATCGTGGAGACGGTGAAAAAACCCTTTGGCAAGGGCAAGAATTCTGAAGACAAACGCACCGATGCTCAGAAACAGGCAGACTTGCAGCAAGCCTCTCAGGAAGGCACAGCCCTGCTGAAAAATCCCAAACTCAGCCTGAAGAAAATCAAAGGCAAACTGGGGGCCCTCAAACAGAAACACCGCCTGACCCAGATTGATCTGGTGGCGGACCAGCAAAAGCAGAGCAAAGAAACCGCCCACATTTATGCCAGCATCAACCCGGACATCAAAGGGCCAACTGTGGAACACGAGTCAGAAGCAGAAGTGAAGGTGACCGTCAAGGAAGATCCGCCAGCTCCCAAACTGCTTCCTGCTCCAAAGGGACCCATTGCCCTGCTGCCCGCGCCACGCAACATTCCCGCCAAAACCCACCAGCAGATTGGCAACCTGAAAGGCAACAACAAAGAAAGGGGAGATGCCGCCTCTGACCATGCCCAGGTGCTGCATGGAGGTGACCGTGAAGTTTATGTTTCCACCTCTCTGGGTGCACGTTTTCATGATTTGGGCAACATCCCCATTGCTGCCAACACGGTGATGGCTGTGGAAACCAAAAACTACCACCGCTACCTCACGGTCAATGGCACCCCCACCGAGAACTTTGTGAAACTCACCTCCACCCTGCAAACCCAGATCGACAAGGACACCATCTGGGTGCATCGGGGCAAGTTCCAGACCCCCAGAGAACGCCGCATTGTGCAATGGGAATTCTACGGAGCCAAACCCACCTCTGAACTGATGCAGATGCTGCTGGCCCGTGGTTTTGCCGTGGTGACGCGGGGTTGAAGGCTTTTTGATCCAATGCCCAGCAGACCCCATCATCAGGACATCCGCCCGGACCTATCCCACTACACTGCAATCAGGAGCACACCCCAGCTGCTTTAAGGCGGGGGTTGTTCCAGATGCCCCACTTTCGGCTACTCTGAAGACAGGCATGAAGAACAAACTCCTGGAAGACTACGCGCAAAAACTCCCTCCCGAGAAGCGGATGATCCTGCTTCGACAACTTCAGGATCTGAAAGGAACAGGGCTGCCCAGAGCGGGATCCCACCTTGAAGAAATCTTCGTGCTGCAAATGCGACTCTTTGGCATTCCCAACCCCATCCGGGAGTACGAATTTCACCCGGAGCGCCGCTGGCGTTTCGATTTTGCCTGGGTGCACCTGAAAATTGCTGTGGAAATTGAAGGGGGGGTCAGTTCCCCCAGAGGTCGCCACACCCAGCTGGATGGTTTTGTCAAAGACGCCGAAAAATATGCCATTGCCACCGAAATGGGCTGGAGGGTGTTCCGTTACCCTGCTGCATTGATCAACAATGAATTTGCCATCCAGCAACTTGCCCGCGTGCTGGACGTGAAGCCAGGAGTGAAGCCATGAACGAAGTGGAAACCATGCAACCCAGCGAAAAAACCCTGCAAGACGTCCTGACCGAGTTCAGAGAAACCCTGCAGGCCGTGCACCCCAAACTGCAGGCCCTGACCGAAGAACTGGCAGATGCACCCTGGGCACAGGGCAAATGGACCCGCAAGCAGGTGATGGGCCACCTGATCGATTCGGCAGCCACCAACCACCAGCGGTTTGTGCGCGGACAGCTTTCCACCCACGCTGTGATCCCTGGTTACCACCCGGATGCCTGGGTGGAGGTGCAGAAATACCACCTGCTGCCCTGGAACACCATCCTGGATTTGTGGTACGCCTACAACCAGCATTTGCTGGGCATTGCCAGCCAGATTCCCCCTGAGCGGCTTTCCAACGTGATCCAGATTGCAGGAGAGACCTTTGAAGCCCCTCTGGAATGGTGGGTCACCGATTACGTGCGCCACCTGCGCCACCACCTCGGGCAGGTTTTCACTGGGCTGGATGCAGATGAGGCCCCCACGGGCTGAGCTTTCAGCCTCAAGCTTTCAGGGCTGGATCAGGCGTTCAATTTGCCGCAGTTGCTGCTGGGTGTCCTCCTGCAACTTCAACATGTGCTGGTACAGGTCTGTGAGCCTGGAAAGCACATCTCTGGGTGCAGTGGTTTCCCCACGGGCTTCCCGGAACAATCCGGTGGTCTGGGGGGCAGGTTCCAGGTCCCATTCCTGCAAAGCCTGCCTGCAGCGCTGGTATTGTTTCATGGCCCCTGCACGGTCCCCCCGCATCAGGTGCACATGGATCAGGGTCTGGTGGGTCGGTTCGTGGGCGGGTTCCAGATGCAAAATGCGCGTCCCAAATTGCAAAGCGTCCTCAAGGTGACGCATTTGCACGGCGCAATCCAGTGCTTTTTCCAGCAAACCGATCCACAGGTGGTGGTGGCGTTCCCGTTCAAACCAGCACCACTCCTCTTCCCACCCGGAAAGCAATCCTCCCTGCAGGGACATCAGGAAGTCTTTCACCTGCAGGTAATTGCTGTCCTGGATGTTTTTTTTGCAGAGGTCCTGCAGCATCCAGACATCCACCTCTGCATGGTCTTTTTGCAGCAGCAAATGTTCCCCGTGGGATTCCAGCCATCCAGGCAGGGCCTTGTTGACCTGATGCAGCGCTTTCCTGAGGTACCCCCTGCGCATTTCAGGAGAGCATTCCCCCCACAGGGAGGTGGCCACAGCATCCCGATCCAGCAATCGGTCTGCATTGAGGATGGCATGGGCCAGCAAAGACTGGGCTTTTTTGCTCTCTGGCGTGCATGGCGTGGGAACAATGGAGTAAGACCCCATCAACCGGACCTGAATGTTTGGCATCATGAATTCCTTTGGAATGGTGTCAGAGCAATGGGACAGAGAAGTTGTAACAGAGCACCTGCTGTTTGATTTCAGTGTATGCAGTTTTTCGCCGTCTGGCTGTGACCGCACAGCCCACGGGACTAGGGGAAAACACCCAGAAAAACCGGGTGAAATCCTGCATTTTCTGAGGCGTTTGTGCAGCACGCGGATGGAAGATTGGGGGTGGATGGCTGGCGCTCCGTTTGTGCAGATCTCACATGTTATGGTGTGGACCATGTGGCTCAAACAACACAAAATCGGTGGGGTGCAGGTGACCTCACTGACCGATGGACATTTCAGACTGGATGGCGGGGCCATGTTCGGCACCGTGCCAAAAGTGCTGTGGAACAAACTCACCCCTGCAGATGACCTCAACCGCATTGCCCTCAGAATCAATCCCCTGTTGATCCAGTTGCAGGGCAAAAACATCCTGATCGAAACCGGGATGTTTGAAGGGGATGCCAAATTTCAGGGCATGTTCGATTTGCAAAGGGACAGCACGGTTTTTGAGGGCCTGAAAGCTGTGGGTCTGGACCGCACAGACATCGATCTGGTGGTCAACACCCACCTGCATTTTGACCATGCAGGACGCAATGTGCTGGAAGGCAAACCCGCTTTTCCCAATGCCCGTTACCTTGTGCAGAAGCAGGAACTTCAGGATGCCCACCACCGCCACGAGCGCAACCGGGCCTCTTACTACACCGAGCAGTATGTGGAACCCATCGAAGCTGCAGGGTTGTTTGATGTGCTGGATGGGGCTGCTGAAATTCTCCCTGGCCTGTCTGTGGTGCAGATTCCTGGCCACAATCTGGGGCAGCAGGCCGTTGTTCTGGAATCGGAAGGGGAGATGCTGGTTTACACTGCAGATTTGCTTCCAACCTTCATTCATGCCCCCTACCCTTACATCATGGGTTATGACCTGTATCCGGTGACCACCCTGGAAACCCGCAAAAAGTTCTTTCCAGAGTGGTTTGAACGGGGAGCGGTGCTGGCCCCTCCCCACGACCCTGAACATGCTTTTGGAAAATTGACTGAAAACCCAAAAGGTGGGTTTCTGGCAAAGACACTGGAATAAATCAGGGCTGGAGCAAACCAGAAGAGAGGCCCAGTCCGGGCCTCTCTTTCTTGCAACTTTTACTTGAGGGTGTAGATGCGAACGTAATCAAAATTCGCCTTGAACTGCTGACCCCCGTCCTGGGTGCCCATGGACACCAGACCGATTCTGGCATTTGCTCCGAGGTTGTGTTCCCAGGTGCCGCCACGGTTCCATTTCACGCCGTCCAGGCTGGTGTACCCGGTGTAGAGGTCATGGCCGTTTTCGGTGTGCTTCACGATGCGCAGGTAGGTGTACTGGTCAGCACGGGCAGGAGGTCCCAGCACCAGGTTTCCATATCTGGGGAAGCCATCTGGCACAGCCCCCACTTCTTTGGCGAACTCCACCTGGCGGGTTTCCCACAGGGAGAACTGCACCAGCTTCACAAAGTTGTTGTCGTTGGAGAAGATCACCAGTCCAGCCTGGGTGTAGTTGAAGCAGCACCCATCTGCAGGGAAGTTGATTTTGACTTTTGTTTCCACCACATAATCCTCTGCAGGAGCAATTTTGCTGAGGATGGAAGCGGTGTTGCTGTCCATGTGCAGATCGGCATGCTGGGCATCCATTCTGAAGGTACCCTCTTCCAGCCCAAATTCTGCGGCTGCAGGTTCACGGGTCCATTCCCACCCGGAGAGGTCCCCAGAGAATTCATCGGTGGCAGCTGCAATGGGATCTCTGGGTTCGGCATTTTTGAGGAAATCTGTCTTGTAATTGTTCTTCTGGCCTTTTTTGGCGGCAGGGGCAGGCATGGCCTGATCAGAGGGACCATGGCCTCCGCGCACCACGGGCCAGCCATTCACCCAGTCCACAGGGTCCATCAGCACAGGTCTGCGGGTGAAGTTGTTGGTGTTCAGGAAAGGGGAAGTCTGGTCCACCCCGTGGTATACGGTCCAGTCCTGACCGCTGGCATCGGTGAAGACCGCATTGTGCCCGACCCCCACCCAGCGGTTCCCATTCTGGGCCAGGAAGGGGGTTCCTCCTGCATTGGTGGCATTGAAATCCACACCATCCTGATCCAAAAAAGGGCCATCTGCGTTCTTGGAGCGCCCAACAAACAGGCTGTATCCGGTCAGCGGTCCATTGCAGCAGGCAGAGGCAGAAACGGTCAGGTAAAAGTAACCATTTTTCTTGAAGACCTGGGCCCCTTCATAACGGTTGGCAATGGCAATTTCTTTCTGGCTGGCTTTGTTGGAGGTCAGGCCATCTGCAGAAAGTTTGCGCACCGACATGCCACCGTAATAACTTCCGTAAAAGATCCACAGTTGTCCAGCATCGTCTGCAATGACATCCGGGTCAAAGGTCCACCTGCGGTCATTCTCTCCACAGCAGTTGGGTGGGCGGTGGGGTTCCACCACAGGTGTTCCGCTGTCCACCCAGGGACCCAGTGGGCTGTCGCTGGTGGCAACGCCTATGGCACTTCCCCCTGCAACGGTGTCGCTGGCGGTGTAGTACAGCAGGTATTTCCCATTGATGTACTCGATGTCTGGAGCCCACAGTCCAGCGTCATTTTTCACCCAGGCGGGTTTGTCTTTGAAAGCGTCTCCCTGGTAACTCCAGTGCACCAGATCTTCAGACATCAAAATCGGAATCTGGTGAAAGTTGAAATCCCCCTTGTCGTTTTTGTCGGTGCTGTTCAGCGGATCGGTGGTGCAGTAGATGTACCACTTCTGGTCTCCCGCTTTCTGGCCCTGAATGATGGAGGGGTCGGCGCAGGTGTCAACGGTTTTTCCGTTATCAAGCGTGATTTTCAGAGGGTTCTGAAAGGTGGAAATGGGCTGTGGGGGTTGGGTGTTGCAGGCATTCAGGGCGGTCACAGACATGACGGCCAGAACACCCAGCGAAAGGTTCCGGGGGTTTTGCATGAGGTCTCCTGTGGGAACAAAAACCCGCCCCCAGCCCCCACCTGGATGGGTTCTGTGTGCTGTTGAGCGGTTGAGTGAAAAAGCGTCAGGATGCCATGCGAAAAGCACCAGATGGATCATCTGGCTGGGCATGATGGAGGCACCCTGGCGTTGATGCATTTATAGCAAAAATATTTGTTAAGTGTCAAATTGAAGCAAGATCAAACTTGAGGGTTTCACCCTGAAATCTGCCTGAAATCTGGGCTGAAATCCACTGTAGCCTCCTGAGACCGTATGATTTGTCACAAAAAAATTTGTAGGATTGTGGGTTTGGTCTGGGCAGAGAAACCCAAAAGGGCGAGATGTCTTGTGAAACCAGGGCCCATAAAAAGGGCGAGGCATGCCTCGCCCCTACCACCTCAATTGAAATTCCTACCAGCAAACCCGCGTTTACCGCACCTTGACCCGGGGTTTGTCCTGCGGAAAACGGTACGCCATGCGCATCACCAGATCCTGCTCGTAATTGCCGAATTTGCGCCCGAACAGGTTCACTCCGCCTTTGTGGCGGGCATCGTCCTTGACCCCGATTTTGACCTTGATGTGGTTTTTGGAGCCCAGGTGCAGGTCCACCAGGGACACCCCAGACAGTTTCTCACCATCGATGAAGCTGCCATCTTCAGTGACCTGCCAGTGTTTCAGCAGGCCGTACATGGTCTGGTCTTCCAGCCACCAGGCAGGAGTGAGCCTGCCCCTGGTGCCACCGAAATCGCCTGGACAGGTCCAGGTTCCGACCTCAATGTCGTTCAGCCACAAAGTGATGTCTGAAGGCCAGTCCGGGTCGTACTGGGGGGCCTCAGAACAGATTTCCATGGAGAGCACCAGCGAATGGGCCACCGAGCCGTAAGGCAGGTTGTTGGGAAAGGCATATTCCACAAAACCCTCTCCGAACCACAGAATCTGGGCATACACGTGGTCGGGTTCAAAGAAGCTTCTGGGGTCGTCGAACATCCCGATGATCTTGCTTTCGCTGGCCAGACCGCAGGTGGGTTTGATGTCAAAGTTACGGTAATTTCCGATGGGCATGGATACCGTGACGGTATCGGTTTCCGCTTCAACATTCGCTCCTGGCAGTTTCAGGATGATCTCGTCGTACTTTTTGGCACAGAGTTTCTGTGAGCCGCGCGATCCGGGTTCGTACTGCACGCTGATCAGTCCGGCTTCCTGCAACTGGTTGAGGTTGAAGTTCACCGTGGAGTGGGGGAGGCCCATGGTTTCGGCCAGTTCGCTGATGTTCATGGGGTTGTGGGACAGCAGGCTGAGGATCAGCAGACGGGTGTCAGAGGCAAGTGCCTTCAGCACGTGGAGGGATGAATCGCCATCGATGTACAGCACACGGTTTCCAGAAATGCCCATGGGTGCTCCTTCAGCAGAAAGATGTTTTTGATTGTAACAACTCTGGCTTCTGTTTTGCAACATTGCAAAATTTTTTGTTGAGAACTGGCCTGTACCGGGATTTTGGCAATAGGCAGGCGGTCCACCTCAGTGGATTTTAAAAGATATTGACAAGAAATAAAAAAAGTTGTTAGTATTGAGGGGTCAGGAAATCCAACCTCCCATCAAGACCAGCAGGTGTAACCATGCCGATAGATGCATTGCACCCCAGACCACAGCTTCAGCGTGCCTCCTGGGTGTCTCTGGACGGATGGTGGCAGTTCAGCACGGACCCCGCGCTGCTGCATTCCCATCCTCAAACCGTCGAATTTTCTCAAAACATTCTGGTTCCCTACGCCCCCGAATCCCCCAGAAGCGGCATCCAGGACGAAACCCCCCACCACAGCGTGTGGTACCGAACCCACTTCACCCTCACCGAGGCCCTGCTTCCCGCAGCCACCGAGCGCCTGATCCTGCATTTTGGTGCAGTGGACTTTGACGCCCGTGTGTGGGTCAACGGCCAGTTTGTGGGCGAGCACAGCGGTGGGTACACCCCTTTTCAACTGGACATCACCCCTTACGCACAGTCCGAAATCCTGGAAATCGCAGTGCAGGCCAGAGATTACCCCACCGACCTCTCCATTCCCAGAGGCAAGCAGGACTGGCTGGACCAGCCGCACGGCATCTGGTACCCCCGCACCACCGGCATCTGGAGAACCGTCTGGCTGGAAAAAGTGCCTGCAGCGCGCATTGAAAAAATCCACTGGACGGCCAACCTTGAGCGTTTTCAGATTGGTTACCGGATGTCCCTGAAACTCACCCAGACCGCAAAAGTGCAGGTGCGCCTGTTTTTACGGGGTGAATTGATTGCAGAGGACGCCACCCTGGTGAAACAGGGCCATCTGGAGCGCATCATCCACCTGCCAGACCCCGGCATCGACGATGCCCGCGACGATTTCCTCTGGAGCCCCGAACACCCCCAGCTCATTGAGGCTGAAATCACCCTGCTGAGCCTGGAAAACCAGGTGCTGGATCAGGCTTCCTCTTACACTGCCCTGCGCAGCGTGACCAGCCGCGACAACCGCTTCTACCTCAATGGCCGTCCGTATTACCTGCGTCTGGCTCTGGATCAGGGCTACTGGAAAGACGGTCACATGACCGCCAGCCCTGAAGAACTGCGCCAGGATGTGGAACTCACCAGAAGGCTCGGATTCAACGGGGTGCGCAAGCACCAGAAAATTGAAGACCCCCGTTACCTCTATCAGGCAGATGTGCAGGGTCTGGTGGTCTGGACCGAAATGCCCAGCCCATATGCCTTCACCCCCGAAGCGGTAGAACGCACCACCAGAGAATGGCTGAAGGTGCTGGACCGGGACCGCTCCCACCCTTGTGTGGTGGCCTGGGTCACCTTCAATGAGTCCTGGGGCGTGCCTGATCTGCCCGTTTACGAGGAGCAGCAGCAGTTCGTGAAAGCCCTGTACCACCTCACCCGCACCCTGGACACCAGCCGTCTGGTGGTGGGCAACGATGGTTGGGAGCATGTGGTCACCGATATTTTCTCCATCCATGACTACGAAGCCCGACCTGATGTGCTCAGACAGAACTTTCAGGACCTGCAGTCCGTGCAGAAACTGATGCCCGGAAACCGCAAACTCACCGTGGCAGACTGCCAGATCACCGACCAGCCTTACATGCTCACCGAATTTGGCGGCATTGCCTACACCGAAACCCCACAAAAAGGCTGGGGATACAGCACCGCCAGCAGCAGCGATGACTTCATCCAGCGCTACGAGAAACTGCTGGCCGCCGTGCACGACAGCAAAGCCCTTTCTGGTTTCTGTTACACCCAGCTCACAGACACCTTCCAGGAAATCAACGGTGTGCTCTACATGGACCGCACCCCCAAAGCCGCCATCGAGCGTTTTGCCCAGGCCAACCTGGGACGCCCACTGGCCCAGAACAACCCCCTGAATTACTCGCACAGGTGGCTTGCAAAGCAGCCCCAGCAACCCCAGTCTGAAACCCCACAGACCCATTGACCCCGGCACCACCCAGCCCCGTTCCGATTCCCCTCTTCAAAAAAGAGGTGGAGAAAGAAACCCCAGGAGGAGAACCGCATGAAACTCAAACCCCTTACCCTGATTCTGGCCATTGCCGCTGCATCCACCGCCCACGCTGAATACACTGGTCCCAAAGTGGAAATCACCTACCTGCACGGCTTTACGGGCCCTGACCGTCCGGTCATGGAAGCCCTGGTCAAGAAGTTCAACGACACCCACCCCAACATCACGGTGAAAGCCAGCGCACAGCCCTGGGGCACCACCTGGCAGCAGCTTGCTCCCCTGGTGGCTTCGGGCCGCGCCTCCGATGTGGTGGTCATCAACGAAGACCAGGTGACCGGATTCATTGCCCGTGGCGCACTCACCCCCCTGACCAGTGCAGACCTCAAAGCAGGCGGCATCACCAAGGCCAACTTTTACGGCCCCCTCTGGAAAACCGCTGATTACAAAGGCCGCAGCTACGGGGTTCCCGTGCACAGCGTGGCCCTGGCCATGTACTACAACAAGGACCTGATGAAGAAGTACGGCATCAACAAGGTCCCCACCAACCGTGCAGAATTCCTGGCCGCTGCCAAGGCCTGCACCGTGGACAAAAACGGCAAGAACCCCGGAGAAGCCGGATTTGATCCCAAGAACCTCAACACCTGGGCCAACGGTGTGGTCAACGGCTGGATGGGCGGCACCATCGCCTACTCCGTGCTGCGCCAGAACGGTGTGAACCTGGTGGACAAAGACCTCAATGCGGCCTTCAACACCGCTGCAGGTCAGGAAGCCATCCAGTTCCTGGCAGACCAGATCACCAAGTACCAGACCTCTCCTGCCAACGCCACCGAGCAGAGCGAAATCAACGCCTTCCGCCAGGGCAAAACCTGCTTCAACTTCAACGGCGTGTGGATGCTGGAACAGTACAAAGGTCAGGCAGGTCTGAACTTCGGTGTGGCCCCCTTCCCACAACTGGGCACCAAGATGAAAGCCGCCTGGGGCGGAAGCAGCCATCTGACCCTGCCCAAACAGCGCGCTGGTTACGACAAGAACAAGCGTCTGGCTGCCCTGGAATTCATCGGCTGGCTGACCGAACCCGAGCAGAACCTGACCTGGACCAGCACCGGTGGCCTCCCCACCCAGGCCAAAGTCGCAGCAGACAAGTCCTACGACACCAACCCCATCAACGGGCTGTTTGAAGGCCTGCCCAACGTGTACGCCACCTCCGGTTACCCCTGGGTCGGTCAGGTGCGCGGTGCATGGGACGCTGCCGTGGAAGCTGCCATCCTGGGCAAGAAGTCCGTTAAAGAGGCCCTGGAAGACGGCCAGAACGAGGCCAACAAGCAGATCGATCAGGCCCGCAAGTCCCTGCAATAAATCCCCTTTCTGGCCTGGCTGCCCGTCAGTCAGGCCACCTCTTTTCGGGGAGAACTTATGAGCGACATGACCACCAAAACTGCAGTCCCCAGAAAACGCAGCAGACGGAGTTCCTACAACACCGGACATCCCATTGTGCCCTGGCTGTACCTGCTGCCCCACGCGATTTTTTTCCTTGGTTTCATCATTTTCCCGGTGTTTTATGGGCTGTACATCAGCATGCACCGTTGGGATCCCTTATTGGAAAGCCAGCCCTTTGTCGGACTGGAATTTTATGCCAACCTGTTCAAGGCGGGCACCCCACAAAGCGAGTTCTTCTGGAAGACCTTTATCAACACTGCCATTTTTACGGTGGTCAGCGTGCCCCTGCTTGTGGGCACCTCCATCACCCTGGCGGTTTTGCTGTTCAAACCCATTTTTGGACGTGCCTTTTTCCGCAGCATCTTCTTCATGCCCGGCATCTTGTCTGTTTCTGTAATGGGCATCCTCTGGAAGTGGCTCTTTGAAAACCAGAGCGGTCTGGTCAACATCATCCTCACCGAGTACCTGCACCTTCCCGGAATTCCCTTCCTGACCACCGAAGGCTGGGCCTGGGTGCCGATTGTGCTGGGAACAGTGTGGTGGACCATCGGCTTCAACATGACCCTCTACCTCGCCGCCATGAACAACATCTCCAAAGCCATCTACGAGGCGGCGGAACTGGACGGGGCCACGGCATTCCAGCAGTTCAGGTTCATCACCTGGCCCAACTTGTCCTCCACAACTTTGTTTGTGGTGGTGACCACCGTGCTGGGCTCCTTCCAGCTGTTCGGGCAACCGCAACTGATCACCGGGGGCGGCCCTGTGCGCTCCACCCAGTCTGTGATCATGTACATCACCGAAGAGGCATTCTCCAACAACCAGTTTTCCAGCGCTGCGGCCATGGCCTTCATGTTCGGTCTGATCATGCTGATCTTCACCGCCTTCCAGTTCTGGCTGCAAACCCGTGAACTCAGAGGGAGCAAGAAATGACCACCCAGCCGCAACTCCCACAGCCAACCTCACGCAAACGCCGGGTTCCCCGTGAAATTCCCCGTTTTGTGGTGCTGGCCCTGCTGGCCCTGCTGTTCCTGGCCCCGATTTACTGGATGCTCTCCACCAGCTTCAAACCCGAGTCTGACACCATCAGTCTGCCCATCCAGTGGTGGCCCAAGAACTTCACCCTGCAGAACTACACCGAGATCTTCAATTCGCCCGATGGCAACATTGGCCGCTGGACGCTCAACTCGGTGTTCACCAGTCTGTCTTACACCTTGCTGCACCTGCTGTTCAGTGTGCTGGCCGCCTATCCGCTGGCCCGCATGCGGTTTCCAGGCCGGGATGCATGGTTCTGGTTCGTGATCTCTTCCATGATGGTTCCCGGAATCGTGACCCTGATTCCCAGTTACATCATGATGATCAACCTCAACTGGATTGACAGCTACCACGCCCTGATCTGGCCCGGTGTGTCGGGTGCTTTCGGGGTGTTCCTGCTCAGGCAGTTCTTCATGAGCATTCCCGGAGAACTGGAAGAAGCCGCTGTACTGGACGGAGCCAACTCCTGGCAGATTTTGTGGCGGGTGATCGTTCCCCTCTCCGTTCCCGTGCTGGTCACGCTGGCTGTGTTTGCCTTCATGGGAAGCTGGAACAACTACGTCTGGCCGCTCTTTGTGGTGCACGGTGATTTGCAGACCCTGCCTGTGGGCATCACCTCCTTTTCCAGCCGCTACACCACCGATTACGGCAAGCTGATGGCCGGAACCGCCATTGCCTCCATTCCCGTGCTGGTCGCCTACCTGATTGGACAGCGTTACCTGGAGCAGGGCCTCTCTGCCGGAGGAAGCAAAGAATGAGCACGTTCTGGTGGGGGGTTGGCATTGAAAACACCAGCATGCCCGACATGGGCGTGAACGAACTCCTCATGACCGACCACCAGAACCACTGGCGTGAAGACCTGCAAAAGGCAAAAGACCTGGGGGTGCAGTTCATCCGCCATGGTCTGCCCTGGGACATGCAGCACCCTGAAAAAGACCGTTACGACTGGTCCTGGACCGATCAGGTCATTTCAGAAATGCAGGCCCTGGGCTTGACCCCCATCTGGGATTTGATTCACTTCGGGACCCCTGCATGGCTGGAAAACGGGTTTCTGAACCCGGATTACCCTGCAGAACTGGCCCGTTACGCCCGTGACTTTGCGGCACGTTATCCCCAGATCACCCTCTTCACCCCGTTCAATGAGCCTTACATCTGCGCTTTTTTCAGAGGGGGCAATGGGACCTGGCCTCCGTATGGCACCAGTGCCCGCACTTTTGTGGATCTGCTGGTGCCCATCATCGAAAGCATCCGGCAGACGGTGCAGTCCATTCAGCAGGTGAACCCCTCGGCCCAGTTCTGGCTCAACGATGGGGCCGACGGTTTCCGGGCACTCGATGCTGGCGTGCAGAGTCTGGCAGATGAGCTCACACAGTACCGTTTTATCGCGCTGGATGTGCTGCTGGGCAAAGCCAATGTGGACAGCTGGACCGCAAAGTTTCTGCTGCAAAACGGGGTTTCCCAGAACTGGCTGGACTCTTTTCTGGAGGCACCCGTGCAAATCGACATGATCGGACTGGATTACTACCCTGGTTCTGAACACGTGATTTTCACGCCCAGAGGCCCCAAACCGGCCTCGGATTGGGGAAGGCGCACCGATTACCGTCTGGACGCAGACTCCACTCCTCCCGGACTGGGCGAAACCCTCAGGCTGTACCACCAGCGCTACCAGAAACCCGTTTATGTGGCCGAAACCAGCTCAGACCGGGACCAGCAGGAGTGGTTGAATTACAGCACCTCCGAAGTGGCACGGGTCAGGGCAGAGGGGATTGAGGTGGTTGCATACACGTGGTGGCCTTTCTTTGACCACATCGACTGGAACACCGGACTCACCGAATTGACCGGGCATGTGTGCCCCTCCGGGCTGTACCACCTGCACAACATGCAGCGCAGACCCGGTCCCGTGCAGGAAGCCTTCAAAAGCCTGATCCAGCACCCTCCAGCAGACACCGGACACCGGACTTTTCCCTTCTGTCCCGGAGTGACCTCATGAAAAAGCTTTTCTTGAACGGCATGGCCCTGCTGACCCTGGCAGGCTGCGCCCAGGCGGAGAAACACGTGAAATACCAGAACCCCGTCCTCAACATCAATTTCCCCGACCCTTTCGTGCTGAAAACCAGTGAAGGCTACTACGCCTACGCCACCAACGGCGAGGGCAGAGACATCCAGATGGCCTTCAGCAAAGACCTCGTGAACTGGGAGGTCAAAGGGGATGCCCTGGGTGGCCTGCCGTTCTGGGCACAGGGCGGTCTGACCTGGGCCCCCGAAGTGATCCAGAATGAAGGCAAATACCTGATGTACTACACCTTGCGGGACAGGGAGAGCAATTACCAGTGCATCAGCATTGCTGAATCGGACAGCCCTGCAGGTCCTTTCAAGGACACCTCAGACAAACCCCTGATCTGTCAGGCCGATGAAGGAGGCAGCATCGACGCCAGCCCCTTCCGGGACCAGAACGGCGACCTCTACCTGTACTGGAAGAACGATGGCAACGCCATCGGGTTCCTGACCTACATCTACGGTCAGAAACTGTCCAAAGACGGCAAGACATTGCTGGACAAACCCGTGCAGCTCATCCACAACCGGGAACTCTGGGAAGGCAACCTGGTGGAAGCCCCCACCATGCATTACCAGGAGGGGTATTACTACCTGCTGTTCTCGGCCAGTGATTTTGCCAGCGATCTGTACGGGGTGGGTTACGCCGTTGGAAAAAGCCCTCTGGGGGAATTCAAAAAATTTGAAGACAACCCCATCGTGTACTCGGTGGGCGAGGTGGCCGGACCCGGACACCAGACCGTCACCACCGACGATGCAGGCAACACCTGGCTGGTTTATCACGCCTGGACCGCAGGATTCACCGGAGATGATGTGGGCAAACGCACCATGCGCATCGATCCCATCCAGTTCAAAGACGGCAAGGTGAGCTTCAAGGAACCCACCCTCTCTGAACAGGAAGGTCCAGTGATCAAATGAGCGATTCCGAGACCCTCAGGGTGCAGGACATCCAGCAGAAGACTGCTCTTGTGCGTGCCCTGCTGCAAGAAAATGGAGCTGCCGCTGTGCGCTTCCGGGGCATCGAGTGGTTCGGCTGGATCACTGCTGGCGGGTCCAGTGCCGTGTTGCAAACCGTGGAAGGTGGCTGTGCAGAGGTGCTGATCACCTCCACAGATTTCATTGTGCTGACCGATGAAATCGAGGCCCCCAGAATCCGCGATGAAGAACTCCCGGCAGGCACCCAGATCCACGCTGTTCCCTGGACCGAGGGCCACCTGCAACAACAATTTGTGCAAGAAAAAGTTGGGACAGGACAGGTCCTCAGTGACCGCCCCGGACCCGGTGAACATCCCCTCCCTGAAAGCTTTTACCTGCACAGACACCACCTGACCGAACACGACATCCAGCGTTACCGCCTTCTGGGTCGCCTCAGTGCAGAAGCCCTGTCTGAGACCCTCAGGCAGGCCACCCCGGACCTCACCGAAGACCAGCTTTCCGCTCTGGGCGCAAAAGCCCTCAGGGACAGAGGGCTCGATGTGGGCCTCATCCAGGTGGCAGGAGACCGCAGGTTGCAGCTGTACCGCCACCTTCCTCCACAGAACATTCCACTGGGACATCAGGCCATGGTGTCCTTCTGTGCCCGGCAGGGGGGCCTGTGGGTGAGCCTGACCCGCTTTGTGGCTTTTCAACCGCTGGGCAGGGAACAGCAAACCAGACACCAGAAACTGCAGGCCATCGAAGCTGTGCTGCTGCAGGAAACCCGCCCAGGCAGCACCATGGACCACCTGTATCAGACCTTAAAGCAAACCTACCAGACCCACGGAGAGCCCCAGGCCATCCGTGAACACCACCAGGGTGGACTGACCGGGTACGGCTGTCGGGAACGCATCGCCACCCCTGGAGATGCCTACACCCTGCAAGGTCCCCAGGCTTTCGCCTGGAACCCCAGCCTCACCGGAGCCAAACTCGAAGACACTGTGCTGATGCACGAGGACGGCACCCTGGAAGTGCTGACCCTGGATCCTGAATGGCCCATGCAGGTGGTGGAGGGTCTGCCCAGACCCATCGTGTGGCAACACCTCATTCCCCAGAACGCCTGAATTTCAGAACCCGACCCTCCATCCCCCTCCGCAGGTGAACGCTCACCTGCTGACAGGAGCCGACATGACCTCGCTCAGCCCACGCCATTCCGCTTACTTCGCAGACCCTTTCATCCTGAAACACCAGGACCGCTATTACGCTTTTGGAACCGGACGCAGCGCCAGAGAAGGCCGGGCTTTTGAAGTGCTCACCTCTGCAGACCTGCAACACTGGGAATCTCTGGGCGGTGCCCTCCTGCCCGTCCCCGGCTTTGAAAACGGCGATTACTGGGCACCCGAAGTTGCTTTCTCAGAGGGCAAGTTCTACATGTATTACAGTGTCGGGCATGGGGACAAAGGGCACCACCTGCGGGTCGCCATTTCCGCCACTCCAGAAGGCCCTTACGAGGACCAGAACCTGAACCTCGTTTCAGGTGAACCTTTCTCCATCGACCCCAGCCCATTTCAGGACGAGGATGGCCAGTGGTACCTGTATTACGCCAGAGACTTCCTGGATGGTGCACGGGTGGGCACAGCACTGGTGGTGGACCGCATGCTCAGCATGACCGAGCTGGCAGGACACCCACAGGTGGTGCTGCGGGCCTCCCAGGACTGGCAGATTTACCAGAGAAACCGGGAAATGTACGGTCAGACCCTGGACTGGCACACCCTGGAAGGGGCTTTTACCGTCAAGAGGAACGGCAAATACTTCTGCTTCTATTCGGGTGGAGCCTGGATCAACGACACCTACGGGGTCAATTACGCTGTGGCAGACCATCCCCTGGGTCCCTGGACCGAACCTTTTGACCATGCCAGCATCCTCAACACCCACCTGACTGGACTGACTGGCCCTGGTCACAACTCCATCACGGTCATGCCAGACGGACAGGACGGAATTGTGTTCCACGCCTGGGATGAAGAACGCACCCGCAGGCAACTCTACATTCTCCCCCTCCTGTGGACGCCAGAGGGTCCCAGAGTGGAAGGGACGGCGGTGTTGCAAGGCAGCGAATAAATGCCGAGGGCCAAGGGCCGAGGGCCGAGAGCAAAAAAGAGCCAGAGCATGCGCAAAGAGGATAAAAACGCGCAAGCTCTGGCTTTACAGGTGCTCAAAGCCCTCGGCCCTCGGCTCTCGGCTTTCATCCCCTGTGCTAAAATCACACCGGAACGTCACCCGGAAGTCTTGCCCTTTGCCAACCTGCCAGATCCGGGGCACGTCATGGAGGTCTCATGCGCCTGAAAGTTGATTTGCTGCCCAGAGGCTCCTACCCGGATGTGGTGGTGCTGGTGGATGTCCTCAGGGGAACCACCAATGCGCCCATTCTGCTGGAAGCAGGAGCAAAACACGTTTACCTGACACCCAGCCTGAAAACCGCCCGCCAGTACGCACAGGACCACAACCTGCTGCTGGTGGGAGAGCGGGACGGTATGCCCCTGGAGGGCAGCAATTACCCGGCCAGTCCTGCCGAACTGCGCAACCGGACCCTGGACCGGGACGTGATGTACATGGCCCAGAGCACCCCCCAGGCCCTGCGCAACCTCAGTGAAGCAAAACATGTGCTGCTGGGCAGCTTTTACAATGCCCGCGCAGTGGTCAAAAAGGCCGTGGAGCTCGCCGCCGAGGAAATCGCTATCGTCTGCACCGGACAGGACGGCAACGAAACGCTGGAGGACACTGTGTGCGCAGGTTTTCTGGCCCGCCGCATTGAAAAATTGAGAGAAGTGCAGCTGCTGGACGCGGCCCGCATGGCCATGGCCCTGGTTCGGGCTTTTCCGGATGTGCAGGAAGCGTTGCTGCAATCCTCCACCGGACAGCAGTTGCAGAAACTCAGGCTGTACGAAGACATTGCAGTTTCCAGCCTGATTTCGCAAACTGATAGGGTGCCGAAGTTGCTAGATGTCAAACTGTCCGAAGACACCCCCGTTTACAGGTTCAAATGATGCAGAGGCTGTCCCTGTTCAATTTTCCGTTGGATCCCCTGGATCTGGATGGCGTGGTGGAGAAACTGGAAGGCTGGATGGGTTCTTTTGATCCCCACACCGTCATCACCCTCAACCCCGAAATCGTGATTCAGGCCGAAGAAGAAGACGCTGAACTGGCCCAGGTGATCCGTGGTGCCGATCTGGTTTCTGCAGATGGTGTGGGCATTGTGTGGGCCGTCAAGAAGATGCTGGACATCGATTTGCCAGGTCGGGCCTCGGGCATCGACATCATCACCCAGTTGATGGAGCGCCAGGGCTCCAACCTGAGGGTGTTCTTTCTGGGCGGCAAACCCGGAATCGCCGAACAGGCCGCCAGAAACTGTGCCGAGAAATACGGCATTCAGGTGGCCGGGTTTGAACATGGCTACTTCAAGGACGATGGCAATGAGGACCTCAAGCTGGTGGAAAAAATCCGGGCGGGCTATCCCCACCTGTTGATCACTTCGCTGGGGGCCGGGCGGCAGGAGAAATTCAACCACCGCCACCGCAACCGCCTGAAAGTCCCCATCATGATCGGGGCCGGAGGCACCCTGGATGTGTTCTCTGGGACGGTGGAACGTGCTCCCGAATGGACCCAGAAAATGAAAGTGGAATGGGCTTACCGCATCCTGGGAGACCGCAAACGCTGGAACAGGTTCCCTCGCCTGATGAAGTTTGCCATGCGGGTGCAGAACGCCAAACCCATCGAGAAAAAATAACCAGACCTTCAGCCAGCAGCAGGGGCGTCAGTGCCTCTGCTGCTCTGGTTTTTCAGGTTGTTTGCAGTGACCCAGCACCCTCTGGAAACGTTCTTCGAGGTCTTGCTGGTCTGCTGGATTTGATGCAGCTTCCTTTCCCTGCTTGCGCACCAGACGGGCATGCCTCAGCAGGTGTTCCTGATGCTCTGGTTCCTGCAGAATTTCCATGACTGTGCCCAGCACATCCAGCAATCGGATCATCACTGCAGGGGACTTGCTGCCAAATTGCCGGATCTGGTGAAACATGCTGTTGGTCAGGCCTGCAAAATCGGTGGTGGGTATATACACACGCGCCTTGCCCTGCCTGTCCAGATGCACCCCACTCTTCAGAATGCGGTTTTTCAGCAGACACAGGGCAGCTCCCATGCGGTCCATGCAGGTGATCACGGTGTAGGGGTCCTTCAGACCCGATTCCATGCTGCGCACTGCAATCTCGTTCAGTTGCCTGACTGCGAATTCAGCATCGTGGGCGGTTTTGCGGTCATCGCTGAAGGCCAGAAAGGATTTGAGGTTCAGGGGGACAGACGTTTCTGCGATCACCATGCCTGGAAAAACATACTGGCCCGGACGGACTTTGAAATGCACCACGGCATTCAGTTGTGCTGCCTTTCGGACCAGGGCCTGAATTTGATGTGGCAGAGGTTGCTGGAATGGGTGCTGTGGATCAGAATGGCATCTTTCAAAGGTTCAGGTTGAGGCAAAGCAGGCAGCACAGAAGAAACCTCCAGCAGGGTTTGCTGCAATTGCCTCCCCAGATGGTTCACCTGAGAGGTGATGTTCATGGCCCGGGTCATCTGGTAAATGAACATGATCAGCATCCCCAGGGCCAGATAAGCCAGCAAAACCGCCACATTCACCGTCAGGAGGGGCACAGGATTGCTTTGTGGAGTGCTTTGCACCACAGCGATGGTCCACAAATTGAAACTGAAGGTGCCCAGCAAAATCCCCAGGGTCAGCTGGGTTTTCCAATCCTGCACAAAATTTTCCAGCAGCCTGGGTCCCATGTCCCGCGAAGCAAAAGACAGGGCCGCAATGCTGATGGTGAATGTGCTGGCCACAAAGGTGTACATGGCGGCAGCCACGGTGTACACCAGATTGTGGGCTCCATTCAGGCTCTGGATGGGCCACAACCAGTGGCTGTGCTTCAGATTCAGGGTGTGGTCCAGAAACAGGGTGAAATGGACCAGCAAAAGCAGCAACAGCACACATCCCACAGGAAGAATCCAGAATTGCCGCAAAATGCTGTTGGAACCCATGAAAACATTGTAGAAAGCCTTCTTTTTCCACAATACGAGATTTGCCCCGATGTGTCTGGGCAGGTGGTTCATCTTCATGGGAGAAGTGTGATAAAACTGTAAATTGAGAAATTCTTGAGGGGTTTATAAATGAAAATTCACCCGTATCGTGAGCTCGGCAATGGAAATGCACAACCTGCCTCCTCTCCCCAGCATCGACACCAATTGTCGATGGGTCTGGGCCTCACATCCCTGATCCTGCTGGGACAGTTCCTGCCCTTTGGGGTGGCTTTTGCGTCCCCCAGTGAGATCAGCCGACCCGGAGCCGGGGTCAGCCGCATCCCCCTCGAAGTCATGGCCTTCAACGCCCCCGGCTTCGGGGACATCAGCGATGCCATCAACCTCGCCAACGGCAACGTCTACCTCGATGTCGGAGAACTCAGCCGCAACACCAAAGTAGACACCCCCCAGGACAACAAGAATACCGTCCTCAACGCCAACTGGAACCTCAAAAACCGCACCCGTCTGCTCGACAGTGCCCTCGGTGACTTCAAACCCAGCTGGACTCTGGGGTCCCTCAGCGGCGAAGTGATCCTGGAGCAGGGTGACGGCAGCACCCAGCGTTTCAGCCAGGTGCAGGACAGCAGCCTGCCAGTTGATGCGCCCAGCTGGATCAAAGCGCGTTATGCTGCAGTGATCAGTGCCCAGCAAAGCAGCGGCATCCAGACGGTGGCGTTTTACCGGGTGAGACCCATGGTGGGGACGCGGCACAGCGAAGAGTGGATTGTTTTTGTCAAGGGTCTGGATGGACTTTATGGGCACCACTACGACCACAACGGGAACCGCACCACGTTTCACAACGATGGGGCCTTCCCGGATTATGTGCAGAACCCGAGCCAGCAGTACCGCACTGCCAAACTCACCGGGACCGATGTCAGTGAGGGCCTGAGCGGCGGACTGAAAACCGAAATCAACTACCAGGACAAAACGGCAGGCCGCATCAGTGAAATCAAAGATGAGTTTGGCCGCATCACCAGTTACTGGTGGGTGGATGCTGGTGTCAACGGGTGGGTGCTGGGCCAGATCGATTACAAGAATGATGGGACACTGATCAACAAGCAAACCACCTTCAGTTATGGTGCGCAGGCGGGGTTGTACCTGCTCAAAGGGGTGGGTTTCAAAACCTGGGACGGCAAAGGCACCGCCTTCAGCCTCAACTCCACCCGCAATTTTACTTTGCATTACAGCAACGCCCAGAGCTTCGGGAGTGAAAAACCGGTGCTTCTCAAGGCCATCACCCGGGAAGTGGTGAACACCACTGGGGACAAAAACACCCCCAGCAGCTGGGTGAACGGCAGCAAATTGCTGACCACCAGTTACACCTATGGTGCGGTGAATTTGAACGGCAAGGCCAGTTACGCCCTGACGGAATCCAGAGATCTGGTGGATGCCAGCATTGACGCGACCACAGCCGCGGTGACGGGTGGGACGGACGTGCAACCCAAAACCACTTACGGTTACACCGATGCAGATCCGCTGTACAAGGGCCTGAAAGTGGTGGTATCGCAGGGGGACCAGGAAACCCAGTATTACTACGACAAGGGCTCCCGACTGCGGGAACGCTGGGTGAAGGACGTGCAGGCGGCGAGCAACGCCAGACTGACTGCCGTGAACCGGTACCTGAAGTGGTCTTACGATTACTACCTGAACGGCAACCTCGCCCTGGAAGTCAACCCGGACGCCACGGGTGAAGCGCTGGGGAAAACCATCCACTATGCTTACGATGGTCGGGGGAATGTGGTCCGCAAGGACACCTTTGCCAGCAAACAGTTCTTCATTGACGACAAGATTCCGTTGCGACTGAACCTGACGGCAGACAAAGGGTACTACCGTCCTGGGGACCTGGCGGTGTTCAGCGGCGTGCTGGAGGGAGCAGATCCCACCAAATCCAGCTTGACCTGGACCATTGATGCCCCCAGTCTGGTGGCTGTCACCATGCCCGGGGTAGACAACTTTACGGAAGCCAGCAACTGGAGTGCACTTTACACCAGGGATCTGGTGACCGGAGCATCCACCACCCCGATGGTCAGGGCCAATGTGTTTGCGGGCAGCACGGCTTCTGCGGTGCGGGTGCAGGGCCTTTCGGTGCGCTGGCAGAGTGATCCCCTGATGCCGGAAGTGTTGCGCAGAACCTTGCTGTCTCCGGGGAGTTACACCCTGACGGTGAAGGTGAAGAAGAACGACTCCCGCACGGGAAGTGTGCTGGTGAGGATTCCGGGCCAGACCGATCAGATTTTCACCCTGGAATCCAGCTGGAAAACCCTGAACATTCCTTTCACAGTCAACGAAACCACCAGTGGAGACCTGGGTTTGATTGCCACTGGGACGGGAGACTTCGAGTTTGATGCCCTGAGTGTGGCTCCTGCGGTCTTGCAGGCCTCCAGCCAGAATTACGATCCTGCCAAGTCGTTAACAGACAGCAGTGCCTGGACGTCGCGCAACGCTGCAGAATATCCAGCGCATCGGGTGTTCAATGTGCCCAGTACAGACAACGCCAATGGATACAGTGGACTGATCTCTCACAGCTACTTTTTCAGCCAGGGGTGCTTGGGAGCCTGCCGGGTGCGCTTCTGGGCCCGCACAGTCAGTGGCACCCTGCCGATCAACTACGGGATCAATGACTATGCCAGCACCAGTGGCACCCTGACCACCAGCTGGAAGTACTTCGACACCACTTTCAATGTGGGATCCATGAACTACTGGGACAACAATTTCTCGCGGCAATTCCAGATTTTTGAGCAGACAAGCGGCAATCCTGCATGGCAAATTGCCGGGGTCATGGTCAATCAGGTGGATGGCAACAACAACCCTGTGAGTGGCATTGTGGATTCAGATTTGACCGGACCGGACAGTGGGCTGTGGGGCGGGTACTTCTTGAAGCCTGCCGTGATGGTGCAAGATCCCACCAGCAATGGTTACACAGTGTTCAAATCGGACAGCAGCACTGACAATGTGACGGGCGGTCTGACCCTCAAGCAGAAACTGCCTGTGGGTCGCTATCAGGTGTCTTTTGACGCGAAAGCAGACTCGGCGCTGGACATTTACAGTGGCATGAGCGATGCGGCACTGCAGAAAAGCAGCCTGACCAGCAGCTGGCAGACGGTGAGCACCACCCTGGTGGTCAGCAATGACACCGACCGTTTCACTTTGCTGGAGAAAACCACCAACAACCCTGGGTGGTACGTGCGGAACCTGAAACTGAACTACCTGGATGGCAAGCTGGTGCAGATCCCGAGGGGTGTGCCTTCCTTTCAGTTGACGGTGAAAGCCAAAAGCGACAGCTACCCGGATGTGGTGAACGAAGTGAGTTTGCCGGTGTACTCGTACATCAAGAGCGTGGCTGCCCCTGCCCCCGAGGGGGACTTGCCGCTCTCTGCAGTGACCACCGGGACCAAACCCACCAGTGTGCGTTACCAGATTCCGCTGCCTGCTTCTGCGAACAACCCTTACAACAAGGGTTATCAGGTGAAGGCACATTTGAACCTGGACAGTGCTGCGACTTCCAGTGATGTGTTCAGCAAGAAGATCCGCTGGTACACCAACGGTGGCAGCATTGCGAAAACGTCAGACAACGACGAGACCATCACCTTTACGCCTCCAGCTTGGAGCAAGGATCTGTCAGGGTCAACGCAGCAGTACACGCTGGTGGCGGTTTCTGAAGAGAACCCCAGTGTCTACGACGTGATCCCCGTAGAAGTGCGTTACTTCGGCTTCGACTTTTACGACTTCCCCAACTCGGGCATCTATCCCAGCACCATTTACCTCTGCTATCCATGGGATTGTGGTACACCCAATGATCCCAACAAGAAGCGCAACTTCCAGTTCAAAATCGAAATGAAGAACTTGCCCACCAGTGCCGATGGCAAGTTCTGGTATCCCATCATGGGCTTGGGTTGGAAGGATTCTGGTTCCACCCAATACACCTGGTTTGGTCTCAGTCAGACCACTGCTGAAAGCAAAATTGACATTGATGGTTGCATGGCTGTGCGTTACTTTGACATGCGTCCAATTGGTGCACAGAGTTCCATCGAATCTTCTATTGCAGTGGGTTTGAACAACAACCGGGACATCAAAATTGAACGGCCCCTGACCATGAAGATTGGCGGTCAGGAATTGGCATGCACTTTCAACGATTCAGGCATTCCCAAGAACAATGGCGTGTTCAAGGTCAACGGAGGGTTGATTCCCACCGATGAAGCCTTGCAGGGCACCAAAGACTGGCAGGCAGTGGTGCAGGCTGCGATGGGCACCCAGAGCAGCAGCGATCCGGGAATCCTGAATGTCGCCAATCAGATTTTGAGTGTTCGCAACGGCATTGCCAACCTGAAGTTCGCCCCCATGGCCCTAACGGCCACGCAGAGTGCTGAAGACCAGCAGATCATTTTGCCTGAAGGGGTCAGCGCTGAAGTGCTCGGGGAATTCAACCCGGCGGAACGCAAAGGCTGGACCAGCCAAGAGAACTTCGTTTACAACAACGACAACCAGCTGGTGCAAAGCCAGCGTCCCGCGATCACCAGCAGTTACCTTTACGGCAACACCACCTCCCCTTACACCCCCAGTTACCCTGCACTGGGCACAGTGAACCAGTACAGCCTGGGCACCGCAGTGCTGGTGAACAACCAGAGTTTCAACGTGGTGGCCCAGGTGGACGCTGCCATCCTCAAAGGGGCGTCTTTTGATGCCAAAGTCATTCCTGCCAGCATTGCCAGTGTGGGTGGAACGGAATTGCGCCGGACGGTGCTGACCTACGACCAGAGTGGCCGCAGAGGACTGCTGGCCACGCAGGGTGTGAAGTGGAATGACCAGAACGGGGTGGCGCACCAGACCACCGCGACCTACACTTACCGGGCAGCAAGCGATGCCACCGTGACCACCGGCCAGCTGCTGTACTACCGGGATGTGAACAACACCACCACCGCAGGGGCACCCACGGTGACCCGCACGGTAAAACAACCGCAGGATCAACCCTCTCAGGTGATCACGCGGGACCTGGCGGGCAACACCCTGAGCAACCAGTACTTGCATTACGACGAGTTCGGCAATGTGGTGCGCGATGAACTGGTGGGTGCAGTGGCAGGCAACTTGCCGAGCAGTGTGACGGCAGATCCCAGCAGTGTGACCAGGAGCAATTACCAGACGAGGATGGTGTACAACGGGTTCGGGCAGAAGGTGTGGAGCACCGAACTGCTGGGCAGCTACCAGAACGAACAGGTGAACAATTACGCCTCGAGTGGGGAACTGCTGAGCAACTGGAGTGGGCATGTCAGCAACCTGACGGATTACCACTTCAGCAACGGAATGTTGACCGGGGTGGCCAGAGGGCTGGGTCCGAACACGGCGTGGAGCGCGCAGTCTCCGATCAGCACGCTGAGGAGCCTGGAAACCTATGAACTGGACAGCTTTGGTCGGGTGAGCAAAGAACACCGCCTGGTGCTGGAAGGCGGGACGCTGAAGAACGACTTTGTGATCAGCCACAGTTATGACAGCCTGGGACGGGAACTGAGTGGTAGCAACCCGGATGGCAGCGGCATGGCGCAAACCTACGATGCGTTTGGTGGGGTGGACAAGCAGACCAAACTGGACCCAAAAGGGGAAGTGGAGCTGCTGCAGACGTATGCCCGCAACCATCTGGGCTGGGTGACGCGGGAATCCAAGACCACGTATGCCACCAGCACGCTGGCCGGAACGAACGTGAACACGGGGACCTTCAACACGGATCATGTGTATGACCAGCTGGGTCTGGAGATTGTGACGCTGTCGTATGACGCGAGCATCGTGTCGGACAATGACAGCCGTCGGATGGTGAAGCGGTACGACGTGGAAGGGAACCTGCTGTACACGGTAAGCCCGGTGATGCGGAACGTGTCGAGCAACAGCGTGACAGACAACCGCCGCAGTGTGGTGTCGAGCACGTACGACAACCTGGGGCAGGTGATCAAACAACGGGTGCTGCTGGAGAGCGACACCACGGTGAACTGGGCAGATCCTCTGGTGAGAGTCAGCGATGGCAGCCTGGTGGGGGATGTGGCGACCACCACCACCGAGTACAACGACCTTGGTCAGGCCGTGAAGGTCACGGATGCCGAAGGGTACGTCACCACCACCGATTACGACCTTCTGAACAACGCTTACCGGGTCAAGAAGTCCCTGTGGAATGCCAAAGAACCCACATCCACTTCAGATCCGCTGTCCTCCAGAAGCATCACCCTGGACAAAACCCAGACGGATGCTGTGGTGTGGTCTGCGTTTGATGCTGCGAAGAATGTTGTTGGACAGATGAACAACGATGGGAAAGTCAGGAAGCTGTACTACAATCCGCTGAACCAGGTGTATGCCGAGAGCGAATGGTATGATCCTGCCTCTGCTGCTGGTGGGGTGATCAGCAAGTTCTCCTCCATCACTGCCGATGGGATGGTGGTGGGCACTTACCTGCCGAAAGTGACGGGAACGCCTGCCACCACAGGGACGGCTTCCTGGACCAGCAGCATTGGCATGTACTTTGATCAGGTGGAGTCCTTCCAGTTCAATTACAGTCTGCCTCTGCCCAGCAAGTCCGGGAAACCCAGTGCAAATCTGGTGTCTGGAACCCCCACCTGGGTGTGGACCAGTTTTGAGTACAACCATCAGGGGAAACCTGTAAAGACGACCTTACCGACGGGTGGGGTGCTGACGCAGGCTTACGACGAGGATGGCAACACCACCGAACAGGTGAACGCTGAGGGGTTCAAGACCACCTTCAAGTACAATCCCTTCGGTCAGGTGCTGGAGAGGAAAGAACTCGCCCGCACCACCACCACCAGCGGGACCACCACGACCAACAGTGTGGACAGTGCAGCAGGATTGTCTGGTGGCTTCACTTACACCTACAAATACGACTGGTATGGGAACCTGACCCGCAAGAGTGAGCGGAACCTGTACACGTACTACGAGTACAACAGCCTGGGGAAAATGACAGCGGAATCCCGTCCTGCGGTGTTTTCTGCGACCGGGGTGCCCTGGAAGAAACACCTGTACCGTCTGGACGGGAACAAGGTGATGGAAACCAGTTATGCGTACACCGATTCCAATCCCAGCTTCTTGACCCTTACACCTGTGCAGAAGCTGACGGTGAATGCGGGTTCTCCCACTGCAGGCAACCTGAAAATCTGGGAGCTCGATGGATTGGGCCGGGTCAGCAAAGAAATCAGCAAAGGTGTGGGCTATGATCCCAACGGGGCTGCAGATCCCATCAACCTGTACTTTGCAGAAGAGTACTTTGCACAATTTGTCTACAACAGCCTGAATGCGCGGGTCTACCGTTACTTCCGTGGGAACCCACAGATTTACGCCCAGCAGACCAAAGACGATGGCACCCAGTTGCTGGATGCGAGCGGAAAACCAGAAACGCGTTACGGCACCTACTGGAAATACAACACGCTGGGGTTGCTGAAAGAGAAATACGATGAAGTGCTGGCTGCAGGCCAGGTGCTCAAGAAGAACACCTTCACCTACGAATACGATGCCCAGGGTCGGGAAACCCGTGGCGATCGCAACCTGAAGATCAATGTGGAGAACCCTGCCAAGATTGGCTCTACCACTCTGGCGGCCACCCTGGGAGCCATTGTCACCGAGTACAACAACCGGGGTCTGGTTCAGAAAACCACCATCACCGATCAGAGCGTGACCCATAACAACACCCTGGAAGCCACGCCATTGACCCAGGTGACAGAGAATGAATACTACCTGGATGGCAACAGATCCAAAGTGACCGTCACTTCTGGAGGCACCTCCAATTTCCAGACCTTCAAGTACGACACGCTGGGTCGAGAGATTGAAAGCAAAGACTCCAATGGAGCCCGTTATTTCATCAAGCCCGAAGACGTCAATGCCCAGAATTTCAATGTGCTGGCTGCCTCTGCGGCCCAGCCCCTGGTGATCACCACTGCTTACGGATTGGATGCCACCCAGACCGTTTCCATGTACTCTGCAGTGACGGGTTGCACTTTCACAGAAAAGACCACCCAGACCCTTTCTGGTCTCAATTATTCAACTGTGAAAACCAAAGATGCCTGTGGAGTGGTGACATCCACCCTGGATCAACTGGGAATCGGCAAGGTTGGAAATCCCAGCCTTGGCGATGATGACCTTTCCAAAAGAGCGTCCAAAGTGTTTGGACCCACAGCTTATGCCAGTTCTGTGGTCTGGAAAAATGGCGAAGCCATGTTTGCCAACCTGCAGCTCAACAAGGCCTGGAAATACAACACCACCCTCACCAACAAATACAATGCCTATGGTCAGTCTGTTTCCCTGGTGAAAACTGATTCCAGAACAGCAGAAGTCTCTGACACCCAGAACTCCTACAAGACCGAATTTGTGTCGAATGGGGATCTGGTCAGCCAGACCAGCCAGACCATGGATTGTACTGCAGACGGACTGGGGGGTGCAGAGTGTTCTCCTGGTGAATCCAAGAGGACTTATGTGCCCAACACAGGTCAGCAAAGTGGTACCACCCCGGATCCCTTCCCAACCGAAGGAGATTTCACCGCCACTTACACCACCATTGGTGCGCCTTTCAACCTGTACAGCCTGACTTATCTGGTGAAAGGGACGTACGGAAACAGCACCACCAACACGGTGGGCTACACGTACGATGCCAACTATCAGAATCTGACGAGCACTTCTTCCAGCTTCTCCACATCTGAAATTGCGCCAACGAAAACCCAGGTGGGCAGCCCCACCAGAACCACAGACATCAGCATCATGAACCGGGGTGAAGTGTCGTTCACTGCTGCCTCTGCACCCATGGTGATGAAAACCAGTGACAACAAGCCAGCAGAGAACTTCAGTGGCGTGATTGTGACCACGGGGGTCTGGACAGGTTCTGCTCCTTCTGGTCAGACCACGGTGACCAATTATGTGTACACCCCCACAGATGGGCACCTGTTCCGGGAGGAAACGCCTCAGCCCAACGATGCAACGGTCACCTTCTACAAGCAGTACTCTCTGGACTCCAGAGGCAACCGCATCCTGTTCACCAGCAAAGACGGCAACATCTTCAAGAATTATGGTTACCTGAAGCGGTATGACGCCGATCAGAAAGTCGCCCTCTTCTACAAGGTGGAGGCAGACAAGCACAACTGGAACCACTTTCTCTACAGCCCCACAGGAGATGAGGTGCTGTCCAGCACGGCAGGTGTGCGCCAGTTGCCCACAGATGGCACATCCACCAAATACTCCACACTTGTCGAGCGCAAATGGAACAGTTCCTACTCCACAGGACTGACCATTCAAATGGTTCGCCACAAGGAAGGCAGTTACACCGCAACCATTGACCGTTCTACCCTGGCTTCCACCAACGGAAGTGGCACCTATGACCCGGCAAACGCAGATTACCTGAAACAACCTGACAAGTATGATCAGGTCAGAGATGCCACATTTTCTCTGGCCGATGGGGTCAACAGTTCGACAGAATGGACGGGCGTGGTGGTCTTTGACGCACCAGACACCCAGGCAGACACCGAAGCTGCAGAAGTGTTGCCTGAATCCATCACAGGCACTGTGGCACCCCTGGATGTCCAGTCCCACGATCAGGTGGATCCCATTCCCTCTCCTGGAGATGTGAAACCCTCTGGGGCCAAAGACACCACCAAAGCAAAAACCCCACAGAAACCCACAGCTGAAACCCCTGCTGAAGGCCAGACCCAGAAAACTTCAGACAAGAAAGATGGCATCTCCAGTCCTGAAATCACCACCTTCTCTCAGGGAACCAGCACACAGGTGGTTCAGGGCAAAGCCGTTTCCCCCCAGGCTGCAGAAGAAAAAACGCCTGGATCAGCCCCTGCGCCCACAGTTCACATTGATGCAACAGGACAGATCACGGTCAGTGACACCACAGTGAAATCTGATGGGGATCAGGCAGAAAACAGCAGTGTGCTGCCTGGGAGCATTGAAGGCGTGACCCTCAATGAGGTTCAGACCCATGGGGCAGATTCCGGTGCGCCCATTCAGGACCTCAACCCTGGCGGGGTTGCAGGGGTTGAACCTGCTCCTCCCAGTGTGGGTGTGACCACCAGTGACTCACCTGGAGATGTGGTGTCCAGTGAAGGCACAGAACCCGCAACCCCTGACACAGGCCATGCTCCCCGCAGCACCAGCATCAAACCCAGCAGCAACACGGTTGAAACAATGGCGGGACCAGCAGCTTACTTGTGTACCGTCAAGGGATGTATTGCCAAGCAAGACCTGGAAAAAGCAAAAAATGACATTGAACAAAGGGTGGCTGACCTGGCCGCACGCGATGACGAAATAGGCAAGGCCATGAGGAGGTATCAACAACTGATTGAAGATAGAATCAGAGGCAACATCAACATATCCGTTTATGGAAGATTGTATGCTTATGAAGCGGCCCTGGCCATTATTGATTCTCCAAAGATGCAATCTGATACCAAGGCAATCTTCCTTAATTCTATTGCTGATTCCGTTGAAAAAGGTTATCTCAAAGCTTTCGATTTTATTCATGGTCATGATGAACTTGCGAAAATCATCAAGAATGGTGCAAGTCCAGATCAAATTGCAAGGCATATGATTTCTTACTATGCAGATAAAGAATTTGAAAATCAGTTGAAAATTATCAATGCCCAGACAACCATGAAGATTGTGGATGACTTGTTGGGAATCACCACGCTGCAAGAGTGTAGATTTGGCGACAAACTGGCCTGTGGTCTTGCCGCGGCATCTGTGGTTCCCTGGGGCGAAGCTGCAGGCCCACTGGTCAGGACCCTTGGAAAATACCTCCCAGAAGAAGCAACTGCTGCTGCATCTGCATTTGGTTCCAAAATCAAGGGCTGGCTTGATACAGATGTGGGTGAGTTGTTTAGGGGGGCTGCAAAAGCATGTGGAAACAGTTTTGATCCAGAAACCCTGGTGAAAACGGCCTCTGGAGACAAAGCCATTGCCTCTCTGATGGTGGGCGAGAAAGTCCTGGCCTTTAACGAAGAAACGGGCAAGGAAGAATACCAGCCCATCTCCCAGATCTTCAAAAACGAAGACCCTGCCCTGACCGTGCTAGGCATCAGTGACCCTGAATCGGGTCAGATGGAATTCATCACCACCACTCCAGAACACCCCTTCTACGTCACGGAGCGTTCAGACGGTGAACCCAGACCCAAACCCGAAGGCCACTCGGACCTGAGCGACAAGTGGGTCGGCGCTGGTCATCTGAAAGTAGGGGATAAACTCAAGCAAGCGGATGGCACTCTGGGTGAAGTTCGGTATGTGAATATCATTGAGCAAGCCCGCACCATGTACAATCTGGAGGTTGCTGAAGCCCATACTTTCTTTGTAGGGGCACAGGGCTGGTTGGTGCATAATGGTAAGAAACGTTGTGAGATATCATTTCAGGGAACAACTGTAGGTGCGTCAGATGCAATATCTAAAGGTTTCCATCTAAATTATGGAAATGGTGAATTGAACTTAGTTCCTACCAGGGTCACTGTACGTGATGCCAAAGGAAAGGTTGTAAATGAATATATCGAAATTCAATTGAAATCAACATTTAGTAAGAAGAAAAGTGCTGTGGAAGTAGATGGCAAAGTTGCTGCTAGTGTTGAAGAATTCATAAGAGAAAATATGAAGAAAGCAGCTAAAGGCGCTGAGGCAATTATCGGAAACTGGTCTGATGTCCCATCTATGGCACAAAGAGTTGCTGAAGCGAAACTACTAATGGAAGCTTTTACTGGGCAAACACAGTTTAAGGTTGTACCATGAAAAAATATAACTTTATAACTAAATTTATTGATGATTTTCTTACTCGAGAGCAGATATTTGGACTTGGTCTCCACTCTTCAGTAGACCAAATTAAAGAAATATTTGGACAAGAAACTGAAGAAGATGAAATTTTATATGAAAATTTGTGCTTTAATTATATATTCTTTCAAAAATCTTATATCATAATTTCCGAAGGAAAGATAAGACAAATCAATATAGATTTTAGGGGAATTCCGGAGAAGATTGATTCAAGTATAAGAGCTTTGAAAAAATTAACCTATGAAGATGTAGTAGAATTATGCAAAATTAATAATATTTTGTATAAAAGAATGATAGATCCATATCTAGAACAATTATTTATTGTTAGTACAAATAACCATGCTGTTTTAGTATTTAATGAGAATCTTGTTTTGAAGGAGATAGTCATAGCAAGTCTTATAGCCAAATTAGAGGAAGTTTCTGATTCATAGGAATTTTTATGATTTATATTGAGTGTATATAGAGTAAAGCGCTTTCGAAATTCGAAAGCGCTTTACTCTATATATTTCTATAAAGATTCAATTCCTGCACAACCCCACTGCCAGCACCTGAGAACTCTTCCCTTCCAGCACAGAATAAGTCACCCGTGGCTTCTGCCTCTGGTCGTAGATGAACGCTGCAATCTGGTCCCCTTTGGCCGTCACGGTCATGTACACCCCGAAAGGGTTGTCCTTGATGAAGAAGGCGTTTTCCAGCGGGCAGTATCCGGGGTGGCTTCTGTAGAACTGGTCCACCAGTTTCTGGAAGGCCGTGGACTCCAGGCCTGCGTAAAGGGCACTGCTGCCCGAAAGGATGGTGATGCCCAGGTCTTTCAGTTCCTGCTGGAAGTACCCTTGCTGCTCCTGGGTGACGCTCTGGGGCAGAGGACTGACGGGCACCGTGTCATCCTGAACGGCAGGCGCACAGGCCCCCAGCACCAGCAGCATGGAAGAGAGGAGACTGAACAATGTCAGCCTCCTGAGGGATGGGGTGGGCAGTGCAGGAATGGGGATCATGGCTGTTCGGGGCTGGTGATCAGGCGGGGGGTCACAATGATCATCAGGTCACTGCTGCTGGTCTGGGTGCTGTTGTGGGTGAACAGTGCCCCCAGAATGGGAATGTCTCCCAGCAGGGGCACCTTGCTGGTGCTGTTGAGGGTGCGGCTTTCCAGCAACCCCCCAATCACGATGGGTTCACCGTTCTTGACCCGCACGGTGGTGCTGGCATCACGGGAACTGTAGGTGGTGACGTTGTTGACCATCCCGGTGGGCACACTGACCACGATGTTGAGGCTGGCCTCGATGATGCCGTCCGGTCCCACTTTGGGCAGGAAGCGCAGCGAAATCCCGGTGGTGATGTTGGTGACGCTCTGGGAGCCGTTCTGGCTGGAGAGGATCACCGGCTGGGTCTGGGTGCTGTTGATGCGGGCTTCCACGCCATCCAGGGTGGTGACGCGGGGCTGGGCCAGCACTTTTGCAGCGTTGTTGGCTTTCAGGGCACTGATGCCCAGCGACAGGCTGAGGGGGGTGCGGTCCACCTTGCCGAATTTCAGGAAGCTGCCACTGTCCCCCTCAGAGAGTTTGAGGGTGAAAAGGTCATCGTATTTGATGCCCAGCTGGGTGGTGGTGCCCTGGTTGATTTCCAGAATTTCTGCCTCGAACATCACCTGGGGTCGGGCCTGATCGAGCTGTTTGACCACCTTGAGGATCAATTCGCGGTCCTGGGGGTTCACCATGATCAGCAGGGCACGCTGGCGGTCGTCCACCTGGATTTTCAGGTTGCTGTACATGCCGTTCAGCAGGCTGGCCACCTGGCTGGGACTGGCACTGCTGAGGGGAATGAACAGGGGGGCACGGTCGTCCACCTGCTGCACGGTGCTGCCCGGAACAGGCACGAAGAACAGGGAGGTGTTGGTGGGGGAGAGCGACACCTGATAATTGTCTGGAATGGTGATTTTCAGGTCATTGCCCACCACTTCGGCTTTGAAGCCTTCGGGAAGGGGGGTGGTTTCGTCCAGGGAGGCATTGCTGATCAGGATGTTGTGGGTTCCCGCTTCGGCTTTGTAGGCAATGCGTTCAGGGCTCACCAGAGCGAGTTTCTGGGAGTCTTTGCTGTAATCGGCTTTGAGGGTGGCGGCTTGGGCCAGGCTGGCAAGGGTGAGGAGCAGGCTGATCAGGGCGGTGCGTTTCATGGTTCTCCTGGTTGGGATGCTGGGCATTTCGCTGGGCATGTCATTGAGAGGGCTGGATCAGAGGTACAGGGTGTGGGTGCCATCGGAGGGATTCAGTTGCAATCCCTGATCGCTGAGGGTCTGGCCGGGCTGGGTGCTGACCGGGATGGCTGCACTCAACAGTTCTCCCGCTTCTGCCAGAATGCCGTTGCGGTTGTGGTCGGTGGCGGCCAGCAGTTTGATGGGGGTTTGAGGAGGCAGGTTGTTGAGGGTGTAGGTGCCGTCACTGCGCACCACCGTCCAGCGCACCACCTCGTTCTGGTCGTTCAGGGCCAGCACATAGGTGCGTTTGTTGAAGTCTTTTTGCAGACCCGCTTGCACCAGCCCATGACCGTAGCGTTCATCCAGTCCCAGCACCCCCAGATCGTTTGCGGCGTTCAGCAGGGTCTCTTTCAGCAGGTTTTTGGGGGTGCCCTGCCCGAGCAGCAGGGCAGCAATGCCAGTCACCTGGGGGGCGGCCATGCTGGTGCCATTGCGCAGGCTGTATCCGGGCAGGCCGCCATTGATGTCTGTGGAAAGGATGCCGTCTCTGATTTTGTCGTTGTCCTGGTCTGCCGATTTGTCTCCGCCAAAAGCAGCCAGCTGGGTGTTGGGTCCACGGCTGGCATAGGAGGGTTGATAGGTGTTTTTGGGACCCGAAACAGAGGTGACTGCAACCACACCGTCCAGTGCCGCAGGGTAACTGAGCACACTGCCGTCGTTTCCTGTGGCAGCCACCACCAGAGCCCCCTTGTTGATGGCGGTTTGCACGGCGCTGGCCAGGGTGGGGGAGTATTCCCGGATGCCCAGACTCATGTTCAGGATGTCTGCTGGGTTGGGGTTGGGATGGTCAGGCAGCGCATTGACCGCCCACAGGATGCCTTTGGAGAGGGCCAGCACACTGCCCGCCTGGAAGGGATCTGTGACCCGCACAGGCAGGATTTTGGCCCGCGGGGCAGGGCTGATCAGGTCTTTGCTGGCTGCAATCAGACCGGTGACGTGGGTTCCGTGCCCGGACACATCCACAGGGCTGCTGTCTTCATCCAGAAAGTCATAACCGGGCAGCAGTTGCGTGACAAATTCCGGGTGAGGATACACCCCGGTGTCAATGACGGCCACCGTCACCCCGTTGCCGCCCTCTGCGGGAAGCTGCTGAAGTCCTTCCAGGGGCCAGAACCACTGGGTGCCCAGACTGGTGTCTTCCAGAACCTGCTGTTTGATGCCGTCTTGCACCTGCACCACGTCGTCATACTCCGTGCCCAGCACACAGGTGTTGCTGGCTGCAGTCTTGCGGGCCTGGGCGGCATCTGTGGTGCTGCTGTAACTGGCCTGTACCACCTTCAATTCCGGGTGCAGGGTGACGGTGGCCTGCTGGGTGGGCAGGGTGTTCAAGCAGCTGGCTGCCGTTGAAGCCACCGTGAACAGCACCACCTTCCCTGAGGTGGCCTGTTGCCTGGAAACAGTGGTGCTGGAAGCAGAAGTGGCTTCTGAGGGCAGGACCACTGTTCCAGACACCCGGGATGCCTGATAGGTAAAAGTCTGGCTGGCACTGGGTTTGCCCTCCACGATCACCCGCACATCCAGATCGCCATAAGGCAGGGTGTTGTCGATGGAGACATTCAATTGACCCGAAGTGAGTTCTGAGGGGGCAGTCAGGTGCCCGTTGATTTCCACCAGAACATTTTTTGCAGTGGCGGTGGAAGTCTTCCAGCCAGCCCCTTCAATGGTGAGGATGCTGGCCTGTCGGGTGATGTTGCCTATGCGGGGCAACAACTCCAGGGTGGTCATCAGCTGTTTGTCTGAACCCGCGCCAAGGTACAGGTAATGCAGGCCAGCCAGGGTGTCCAGTGGCATTTGCAAGAACAATCCCTGGTTGGTGGGACGGTACCCCAGGGGTTGATCGTCCAGCAGCAGGACAGGGGTGTCTGGCAGGGTGCCATACACGGCCACCTCACTGCCCACCACAGCCGGGTTGGGGATCACATGGGTGATGGCATATTTGACGGGTGTCTGTTCGGTGCAGGACACGGCGGTCAGCAGGGCCAGGGACAAACCCAGAAAACGGATGGTGTTGTTTTTCATGTCAAAACCTTTAAAACCTTCAAATCAGGGAACAATGAATGTGGTGGGTTTGCTGAAACTGAACGCTGTTGGACGTCCATCTGCATTGAAGCGAACCCCGGCCACCCACCAGTAATAGGTACCTTTGGTCAGCGCAGGTTTTTCTGCCGGATAGGTGGCATTGGTGTTGGGGGTGGTTTTGGGGTAATTGGTCCACAGGGCCGAAGGATTGCCCACGGTGGGATCTGAAGCATACAGGTAATACAGGTACTCGTCTGCCTCTGGAAGCTCATCCCAGCTGATGGTGACCTGGGGAGAAGCCACCTGTGCGCCATCGGCAGGAGAGAGGTTGAGGGGCTGGTTGACCAGGAAGTTGGTGGACATGCTGTTGGACAATCCGCTTTCTCCCGAGGCATTCTTGGCGGTCACCATGCCATGAAAATTCTGGTCTTTGGTCACTGCTTCAGTGATGATTTTGTCCACGAAAGCAGAGCCCGATTGCTCACTGCTGGTGGAGGTTGCCGTGATTTTCTTGACGTACTTGTAGGTGCCAACAGCATCTTCTGTGCTGGCATACAGGTAGTATTCGTTGGCCGTGTTGACAGGCAGCAGCCCCCAGCGCAGAGCGTATTTGACGTTGATGGGAGTGGCCTGTGCAGCAACCTGTTGCTTCTGAATTTTGTGGCTGGAAGCTTTTCCACCTGAAGCAACAGCGCCCACCGTTGGAGCATGGGGAAGTTGTGCGTCTGAATCCTGCAATTTCTGGGTTGCAGCTGCTGGAGTGGCTGCCGGATAAGTGTAAGCCACAAAATAAGACAGCTGGGGAAGCCCTGGATTGACGGGTTTCACGTACACGGCATCGCTGGTGCCCGTCATGCCAGATTCATCGATCGCTTCGGCATACAATTCTGCAGAGACCTGATTGGGAATGTTGTAGGTGGGCCAGGAAATCACATAAGGAGAAGAAGAAGCGCTGCCCAGCAAAACGCCTTTCTGGCTGCTGCCTTTTTCTCTGGCATAAACCCTGACTTTGGAAATACCGGATTCATCAGATGCGTTGATTTGAATGGAAACCACACCGCTGATTCCACCAATTCCATTGCTGACAGGTGAAGTGATGGAAACACGCGGAGGATTCTGGTCAGGATCACTGCACCCAACCAACAGCGCCATCCAAACAGACCAAACAGATAGATATTGGAACTTCTTGATATTCATACGCTCAACACTATACCCGATCTGTGACACACCAAATAATGTGTTGACTGGGTAAGTTCTTCATGAGAGCCGGGTTGTTCTGGTTGGGAATTCTTTGAGGTCCAACACAAAATCAAAAGTTGTTATGCTTTTGGGGTCACTTCTTTAAAAGCAATCGGATTGGACAGCACGATGCTGGTCTGGCAGGTGAAGCCCATCTCGATGAGTTCGGCCAGCACCCGTTCCAGTTCGCTGATGTTTTCCACGGCAATCCGCAGCATGCAGGAGTTCTCTCCGGTGACCGAGTAACATTCCAGCACCCCGTCCCGCTTTTTGGCCCAGTCAATCAAAATGGGGTCTTTCTGGCCGCTGTCCTGCACCCCAATGAAGGCCATCACCTTGCGGCCCAGGTTCTGCGGCAGCACCCGCGCAGCGTACCCCACAATCACCCCGCCTTCCTCCAGTCGGCTGACCCGCTCGGCGGTGGCGGGCGCAGAAAGCCCAATGCGGCGGCCCAGCTCACGCATGCTCAGGCGGGCATCCTGCTGCAACTCTTGCAAAATACGGGTATCGAGGTCATCCAGCTTGCTTTTCATTTGACAGGTCAATTGTACAGATTTGAGGGGGGGTTGGCTAGGGAAGATGCAGCCGAGGTCCGAGAGCTGGGCCGCAACTCTGGGCTTTCTGCCTTCTGCCGCGAAGTTCCCCAATGCCTAACCCAACCTGAAGCCAGAGAAGTGCAGCATGCTACAATTCGCCTGATGAAACGCATAGCCGTCTTTGCCTCGGGAAGTGGCACCAACCTGCAGACTTTGCTGGGCTGGTTTCCCCACAAGGATCCCCGGGCGACCATCACCCTGGTGATCAGCAACAAAAAAGACGCTTACGCTCTGGAACGGGCCAGAACCGCCGGAGTGGAAGCGGTTTACATCCCCTGGAAGAAAAATGGCCGGGAAGAATTTGAACAGCAGGCCCAGCAACTCATGCAGGAGAAGGGCATCGATCTGGTGGTGCTGGCGGGTTTCATGCGCATTTCCAGCGATGACTTTGTGAATGCATGGCGGGGCCGCATCATCAACATTCATCCCAGCTTGCTGCCGGATTTTCCTGGCCTGCACCCACAGCAGCAGGCTCTGGATGCAGGTGTGGAACGCTCTGGTTGCACGGTACATTTTGTGGACACGGTGCTCGATGGAGGAGACCCCATTCTGCAAAAAGCTGTCCCGGTGCTCCCTGAAGACACTGCAGAGACCCTGGCTGCACGCATTCAGCCTGCTGAGCATGAAGCCTATCCTCAGGCGGTGCGACTGTGGCTGTCCGGTCTGGCTTTTCCTGTTCCCACCTTGCAAGAAGGCGCCAAGGAATTTGGCCTCGAATTTGCAGAGGTGCTCCAGACCTGGGAGGCAGAAAACTGGTCTGTCCCCCAGAAGCAACATGCTGTGCGGGTGGCCCGTGTGCTGAAAGACTGGGGAAGACCCGATCAGGTGATTTCGGGTTTGCTTTTGAAGCCCGCACCCGAGGTGGCCCTGGCCCGCAGTGCCGATGAACTCAGGCTGGCTTTCGTGGGCCTGGATGCTCTGGAAGAACGCAAAGCAAAGTGGGACAGCCGGGAACGCCTGTTGCAACGCGCTGAAGCCCTGAACCTGCGGGATGCTTTTGACCAGATTCTGCAAACCACTGCCCTGGAATGGGACAGAACCACTTTTTAAGGAGACCCGCATGAAAGTTCTGGTGATTGGCAGCGGTGGCCGTGAACACGCCATCGTCAAAGCCCTGAAAAAATCTGAGCGCATTGACCAGTTGCTGTGCATTCCTGGCAACGCTGGCATTGCTGAAGACGCCGAGTGTCTGAAAGTGGGCCTGGAACCCGAAACTGTGGCTGATTTCGCAGAACAGAACCACGTGGATTTCGTGGTGGTGGGACCAGACAACCAGCTTGCAGATGGTGTGGTGGACGCCCTGCAGGCCCGCAACATTCCTGCTTTTGGTCCGGTCAAAGCTGCGGCCCGTCTGGAATGGTCCAAGCGTTACTCCAAAGAAATCATGGCGAAGTACAACATCCCCACTGCGGCCTACCAGAGCTTCACGGATCTGGAGGCTGCAAAAGCTTATGTGCAGGAACAGGGTGCCCCAATTGTGGTCAAGGATTCTGCACTGGCCCTGGGCAAAGGGGTCACGGTGGCCCAGACTGTCGAAGAAGCCCTTGCTGCTCTGGACGCCATTTTTGACCGTCCCAGTGGTGCAGAGGTGGTCATTGAGGAGTTCATGCAGGGCATGGAGGTCTCCATTATGGCCTTCTGTGATGGCAAGAGCGCCGTGATGATGCTGCCCAGCCAGGACCACAAAACCATTTACGATGGTGACGTGGGACCGATGACCGGAGGCATGGGCGTCATTGCTCCTTTTCCCCTCACGGAAGAACAAACAGAGCGCATCCAGAGCGAGATTCTGGACCGCCTGATGGCCGGGATGCAGCAGGAAGGGCTTCCTTATCAGGGTGTGATTTATCCAGGCCTGATGCTTACAGCCCAGGGGCCAAAAGTGGTGGAGTTCAACTCCCGCTTTGGTGATCCTGAAACAGAGTGCATTTTGCCCCTGCTGGAAAGCGATTTGCTGACCATCCTGGAGGCCTGCGTGAACGGCACCCTCACCCCGGATCTGGTGAAGTTCAGCAATGCAGCCAGTGCCCTGGTGATCCTGGCTTCTCCTGGATACCCTGCCAGCAGCACCAGAGGCATTGCCATTCAGCTTCCTGAAACCGGCGAAGATGCCATCATTTTCCATGCTGGAACAGCTTTACAAGATGGAACACTGGTGTCCAATGGTGGACGCGTGCTGGCCGTGCAGGCCTCTGGTGCAGACCTCACAGAAGCCGTCACCCATGCTTATCGGGTGGCAGATGCCATTGATTTTCCGGGTGCCCAGATGCGCCGGGACATCGGGGGCAGGCTGGGGATTCAGATTCAGAAGTGATCTCCAGACCTCAAAACAGAAAACCTCAAAACAGAGAGCAAAAAACAAAAAAACAGCCCATCTGGGCTGTTTTTCATTGCTCCAGGTTCATTTCCTCAGCTTGCTGTAGTCTTCATAGGTGAAGATGGCCAGCCCGCCGTATCCAGCCTGGAGACTGAGGTTGCTGTTCACGGTGCTGAGGGTCTTTTCCATGCTGCGGGTGCCTTCTTCGTAGAAGGTGGTGCTGGCTGGGCTCAGGCCGTTTTCGTTTTTGGTGTTGACACCCAGCACCACCTTCTTGCCAAGGGCTCCGGCGTACAGAATCTCGTTGTACCCACTGTTGATGATGCCCTGGGTGGTGTCCCGGTAGTCCATCAGCACGGTGGTGTCCACTGCAGCAATCACCCATTCGGAAAGGGGACGGGTCTGGCTGTTGCGGGTCACCTGAATTTCATCAAACCAGCAGGGGATGTCCACGGTCAGTTTCATGCTGCTGCCCAGAGTGGTTTTCACCTGGGCCAGCATGTCCAGGTACTGGCTTGCCACATTCTGAGGGCTGACGGTCCACTCGGGCAGCAGGTAGGGTTCCACGTCCAGGTGCAGGCTGGTGCCTGTGGTCTGCGGGTACTGCTGGGCAAATTTTGCTGCACTCTGGGCAAAAGCCACAGCCCTGGGCTGATTGGCAACCAGGGCCCAGTTGCTGTAGCCCGTCAGCAATTCCACTTTGAATTTGCGGCTGGCGGCATCCTGAATGAAGGAAGCCAGCTGAGCAGGGCGGTTTTGCAGGTTGTACTCGGCTTCCAGATAGATGTTGTTGATGGGGTGGCTGGAGGCAAAGTTGTAGAAAGCGGTTTTCACTTTGGGCTGGCCCACCAGATCGCTGTAGGTCCACACGGCTGCACCAAAAGCCAGGGCCTGGGTGTCCACCTCGGTGGATGAAGCAGAAGGAGCGGGCTGCTGGGCACAACTGGCCACGAAGAGAAGAAGGAAGGAAGAAAGCCAGACAATGGAACGCATATGACTCAGGATGGCATAAGGTGACGCTCATGTGTTTACAATTGCGATTCATTAATTCCTGACACTTTATTTTCAATATGCAGGAGAATGTTCTTGACAGACGGACAAAACCCTGTATTAAATTCTTTACAAAGGGCTCTGAATTGTGGCTTTAATCTTCTCATTTGTAACAATTGAGGCTTGGTGAAGGCCCAAAGCGAGATGGACAGCCCCCTCTGGGCCCCCAAGGAGACCGAAGCACACTCTGAAGGGGGCACATCGTATACACTCTTTGGGTATGCCTTGGAAGCTGGTGACAGAGTTTACTTTTGACAGTGCCCACGTGATCGTCGGATACGACGGACCGTGTGGCCGACTGCATGGCCACACCTACCGGGTGAAAATGGAACTGCAGTCCGACCGACTGCGCCCCAGTGCGCACGTCAAACGCGACATCATGGTCGCGGATTTCAAGACCCTCAAATGGGCCAAAAAAGACGTGGAGAAGGGCGGCCTGGACCACGCCTACCTCAATGACCTGCTGGGAGACGACACCACAGCGGAAGTCATCGTGCAGCACCTGTACCGCAAGACCCTGGAGCGCATCCGGGAAAACCTTTCTGCAGACGACGATGGCAGTGACCTGCAACTGAAAGTCACCCTGTGGGAAACCCCGGAATCCTACTGTGAATACTGGGAGTGACCTCCGATGAAGTACCCGGTCTACGAGCGTTTTTACACCTGGCAGGGTGAAGGGGTGCACCTGGGGCGTGCGGCTTACTTCATCCGGCTGTACGGCTGCCCCCAGAAGTGCTTCTGGTGCGACAGTGCCGGAACCTGGCACCCTGAATTCCGTCCTCCCCAGGTGGGCCTGTATTCTGCCCAGGAACTGGCGGAATTTGTGCGTCAGGAAAGCCCAGAAGGGGCCATTGTGGTGCTCACCGGAGGGGAACCCATCCTGTTTGACCTGAAAGAACTGACGGATGCTTTGCACGTCCTGGGCCGCAAGGTGCATCTGGAAACCAGTGGAATTGCTCCCCTCAGAGGAGACCTGGACTGGGTGACCCTGTCTCCCAAACCCTTTGGCATGCCTCCCCTCAGGGAAATTGTAGAACTGACCGATGAGGTCAAAATCATCGTGCATGATCCCTCTGACCTGGATGCAGGATTGCAGGTGCTCTCCGGGTTGCCCGAAGAAGCCATGATCTGGCTGCATCCTGAATGGTCCAGAGCCAGAGAAAAAGACATGACCGTCCTGAACCTGATCACCCACGCAGTCAAACAGAACCCCAGACTGAGGGCCGGATACCAGATGCACAAAGCCTACCGCGCAGACGATCTGGACCCCCACAGCGACAAAAGACAGATCCCCCTGGGGGGCAACCCCGAACTGGGGGTGTGAGGAGAACCATGACCAATCAGAGCAAAAAAGCTGTTGTGTTGCTCTCAGGCGGGCTGGATTCCAGCACCACTGCTGCCATTGCCAAAATCGAACACGGGTACGAGGTGACGGCCCTGTCCTTCCGTTATGGTCAGCGCCACACCATCGAACTCGAACAGGCCCAGAAAATGGCCCAGCACTTTGGACTGAAACACTTCGTGGTGGATGTCAACATCGCCCAGTGGGGGGGCAGTGCCCTCACCGATGAATCCATAGATGTGCCCACTGAAGGAACCGAAGAAGGGGTCATTCCTCCCACCTATGTTCCTGGCCGGAACACGGTGTTCATTTCCATTGGCCTGTCTCTGGCCGAAGCCATCGATGCAGAAGCCCTGTATCTGGGCATCAACGCTGTGGATTACTCGGGTTACCCAGATTGCCGACCAGAGTACCTTGAAGCCTTCCAGAAGCTTGCAGACCTGGCCAGCAAAGCCGGGCTTGAAGGTCGAGGCGCAAAACTCGAAGCCCCTCTGGTCCTGATGACCAAGGTGGACATCGTGAAAAAAGCCCTGGAACTCGGGGTGCCCATCCAGGAAACCTGGTCTTGCTATCAGGGTGGGGAAGAACCCTGCGGGGTGTGTGACTCCTGCCGCATCCGGGACAGAGCGCTGATTGAAGCAGGTCGTCCAGATCTGGCTTCCCGTTTTGCACAGGAGCACCTCACCGGGTCCTGAGTCTGCCCTTCAAAGAGAAGCAGCAGAGGTTTGATCTATGCTGCTTCCTGTTTTTCCCACTCACTTCACTTCAAATTCCCCCACAAACACATTGTCATTGCTGTCCTTGAGGCGCAGGGTGATCAGCTGTTCCTGCTGCTCTGGGGTTCCAAAGTGGGTGATCAGTTTGGCTTGCAGGGTCACCGCTCCAGCCAGAATCTGCTGACGGCTGCCGTAATAATCGGCCTGAATGGTGTACTTGCCTTTTTTGGCTGTTTTGAGGGAAAACTCCTCTGGTCCATAGCCACCTGTCAGGTCGTGGGAGATGCGCCCACCCTGGTGGCTCAGGCGGTGCCCGTAATACACCCGTTCCTGGTTGGGGTCGGTGATCCACAAATCCATGTCGGTGTTGTCTGCATCCCAGGTCAGCACCACCCGCAGATCCACAGGCAAATCCTGCAGGAAACGGGGATCCATGAAGCTGGTGTCCAGCTTTGTTTTTGAAGCGTGCACAATGGCGTTCAGCTCATTGAGGGCAATCAGTTCCACCTCAGAGAAACGGCCATCCCACTGCTGGTCCACCACCCGGTACAGGTTCTCAATGGCTTTCTGGTCTTTGTGGGCCTGCTGGTAAGCCAGACCCAGATCCCGGAAACTCTGGGGTTCGTAGGGGGCCAGTTTCACCACCTCTTCCAGCAGGGGAATGGCCAGTTCAGGGTATCCAGCCTGCAGGTAACGGTAGGCCTGAATGCGCAGGATCGAGCGGTTTTCCAGTTCCAGTTCAGAGAGGTTGCTGAGGACCCTCAAAGCCAGATCGGGAAGTTTTTTCTCAAAGAGCTGGTCTGCCACATCCAGAAAGAAAGCCGTGCTGTTTTCATATTCAGGGCGTTCATCCAGATAGATGGCATACAGGTCTCTGGCCTGGGCTTCCTGCATGCGCCGAATGTACGGGGCATCTGAGGTCCATTTTTTCAACTGGATGCTGATCTGGTTGCCTGCTGGTTGTGGAACGCCTCCCGCTGTGTCTGCAGCGACAGGTTCAGGGCTGGGGGCCATGGAAGCAGGCGCAGCAACAGAAGGGGAGGGCATTTCATTGCGTGAGAGTCGCATTTCTGTGTCGTTTGTTTCTGCCATGTCGAAGGCGATTCCCTCTTCTCCTTCGGCTTCTCCAGATTTCTGGGGTTCTGCAGGTTTGGGAACGTCTCCTTTGGGGAAATCCTTTTTCCACCAATCCTGGTACCCCTGCAGCAAGCCCAGCACCATGTCCTGATGGTTGCGTTTCTGGGTTTGCACAGTGTTGTCCTGCTCCTGGATCAATTGCTGGTACTCTGCTTGCAGTTCTGCAGGAGGCTCAATTTCATAACGCACATAGTCCTGAACGGTGTCCAGCACGATCAATGAGGTCTGGGGGGTCACCAGATTGAACTGTTTGCCCAGCCGCTGAATGGCCGCTTCGTTCAGGCGTTCCTCTCCACGCAACTGTTCCACAGTCCAGCTGGCCCACAGGGGTGCAACCTGGGTGCTGCGAGGGGATGCACTGCTGACTTTCAGGGTTTGCGTTTCACCTGCCAGCTGGTAGGAAAGCTGGGCGGTGTTGTCGGTCAGGATGCCAGCAATGGTCCAGCTTTCTGGATCCTCGTGCACCACCAGATTTTTTGCTCCTCGGGCCGTCAGTTTCTGCAGCTGCACAGTGCCATACAGCAATTCCTGCAGGGCCTGGTCTTTTGACAGGCGGGTCAGGTTGATGCTCTTGCCGCCAGACTGGGCCAGAAATTTAAGGCGCACTGGATCACTGCTGACGGCAGAGGAGACCACATCAACCGGAACACTGGATGCAGCCAGGGCTGCTTCGGTCATGTTGTCCAGTCCATCAGTGAAAATCAGACGCTCAGAAGCCCCAGGAGGTGCATTCAGGGCATCAAAATCGGTGCCCCCGTCATAAATGGTTTTCAGCAGCGCCTCACGCAGGTCTTCCCAGTTGCCCCCTTTGACCTCGAAAGTCTCTGCTGCATCTGCCACGTTGCGGAAACGCACCAGTTTGACGGTCAGGTTCGGGAATTTCTGGAAATACCCCTCCAGCAGGGCCAGTTCTTTGTCATGGTCGCGTTTCAGTCCAGAGAGGGAACTGTCCCAGAGGATTTCCATACTCTGGGGCGCAATTCTGGGAACCGTCAGCTGGGGTCTGGGCACCACCGCCATGAAGTAACGCTGGCCTTGCAGGTTCTGGCTGAAGGTTGCGGTTTCGCTTGCCCCGGTCAGTTGCACTTCCAGCATGCCCTCTCCGGTGAAGTTGGCTTCATCGAACTGCAGGCTTTGCCCGGATGTTCCTCTGGGTTTGAGTTCCAGATCCTGCAATTCTGAGAGGCCCTCTGGGGTTCTCAGGGTGGCGTCGTTGTTGGTGATGTTCAGGTTGACCCGCAGGCGCGAGAGGGCACTGTAGCTGAGGGGCAGGCGGTACACCCCTCCTGCGCTGTTCAGGTGTTCGGTGATGCGCAACTTGACCTTGCGGATGCCCTGGGCAGGCAAAGGATAAACCCGGAGTTTGTAATTGTTGCCCTTTGTGACCTGCAAGAGGGCAGGGTCCACATTCCCGCGAACCACATCTTCAAAGACCTGCTGGGCTCTGGGTTTCTCGATGGCCACGGCATCCCGCCATTTGCCATTGAAATCCAGTGCGAAACCCGTCACGGTCTGGCCTTCGAGCAGGGGGAATTCCAGTTCTCCTTCCAGAATGCGGCGGTTGGGGTTGTAAAAAGTCAATTCGATTTCTGTCTGTGCAAAAGGGCCACTGATTTCTGCATTGACGGTCACTGCCCGCAATTGCACCGGGGTTTCTCTGGGTGTGGTTTTTACGGTCAATGCAGGTCGGGTCACGATGCTCTGGGCCGCCACATGGGGGGCCTGGGCCATCAAAAGCAGGGAGGCACTCAACATCAGCCATTTGTACATGGGTCACCTCTGGGAAACAGAATCTGGTTTTGGGAATCAAAAAGCGGCCTGATGTCATGGTAGGTCAAAAAATTGTGAGGTTTGACAGAATTTATGTAAACTGTTTTTCAGATGAATGGTTTACCAGAGAAGTGGAGCCACTTGCAAAGCCTGCTGGAGGAGCAGAAGCAACAAGGCCTTTTGCGCTCCCTCACCAGCAGCGAACCTGCGGAACGCCCCGGATGGATTCGCAGGGGGGGGCAGTTGCAACTGGATCTGGCTTCTAACGATTATCTGGGCCTTTCCAGACACCAGCCCACCACCGCTGATCCCCTGATCCAGGCGGCTTTGAACTGCCATGCCAGCACCGCTTCCCGTCTGGTGGTGGGAAACCACCCCATTTACCCGCGTTTTGAAACGGCACTGGCTGAGCTCAAAGGCACCGAAGCTGCCCTCACTTTTTGCAGTGGTTATGCGGCCAACACGGGCACCCTGGCAGCTCTGGTGTCCCGACATGACACGGTGTTCAGTGACCGTCTGAACCACGCCAGCATCATTGACGGAATCCGGCTCAGCGGTGCAAAAGTCCAGCGTTATGCCCACTTTGACCTGGGAGCCCTGGAAAAAGCCCTTCAGAACAGCCCCACCACGGGAAGGCGATGGATCGTCACCGATGCAGTGTTCAGCATGGATGGCACGCAGGCCCACCTGACCGAACTGGTGCGCCTGAAACACCAGTACGGCGCATACCTGATGCTGGACGAGGCCCACTCCGCAGGCGTATTCGGGCCGCAAGGTGCAGGTCTGGCCCACGCCCACCATTTGCAATCCCACATCGACATCCTGATGGGCACCCTGGGCAAGGCTTACGGTTCACATGGGGCTTACATTGCCGGAGACCGGGTGCTGATCCAGCACCTGATGCAGCAGGCCCGAAGCTGGGTGTTCACCACGGCATTGCCCCCCAGTGTGGTGGCCCGATCCTTGCTGAACCTGCAGCAAGCCATGCAGATGGACCAGGAACGCGAGACCTTGCAGTTGAATGCAAAAAAGTTTCGGGAGCAACTGCAGGCAGCAGGCCTGAACTGTGGAGCTTCCAGCACCCAGATCATTCCCCTGCTGGTGGGCAGCAACGAAAACGCCCTGCGTCTGGGCACAGCTTTGCAAGGGGCAGGACTGGCGGCCATTCCCATCCGTCCGCCCACAGTGCCCGCAGGAACGGCCCGCATCCGGTTCTCCCTGACTGCTGCTCACCGCTGGGAAGATCTGCAACACGCCCTGGACACCATCATCAGCACCTGCCAGAAATTGGAGCTGGGACAGTGACAGCGACATTTCAAAAGGTGCTCTGGTTGCATGGCTGGTCTTTTTCTGCAGAAATCTGGCAGCAGGTGCACGCCTTGCTCCCAGATTTTGAACACCACACCCTGACGTACCACAACTGCACATCTGCTGAAGATTTTGTTTCTCTGGTGCAAACCCGGATTGCTGAAGTGCAGCCAGATGTGGTGGTGGGCTGGTCTCTGGGTGCAACCCTGGCCCTCAGTTGCTGGAAAGCCAACCCCACCTTTCAGGTGCTGGTGCTCTCTGGCAGCCTGAAGTTCACGGAGGTGTGGCCTGCACGGGTGTTGCAACAGATGGTGCGCAAACTCAGGCACGATCCTGCAAAAGTCATTCAGGATTTCTGGCAGCACATCGGCCATGAGGAGGTATTGCAGACCAGAGGCCTCTGGCCTACAGAAGCCCTGATCGCAGGCTTGCAGGTGCTGCAGGACACCGATCACTCTGACCTGACCCATTTGCACGGTCACTGGCTGCATGGCACCCATGATCCCCTGATGCGCCCCCCTGAGCAGCTGCCATTTGAGGTGCTGGATGGAGGGCACCTCCTGATGCTCACCCTCCCCCAGAACATTGCACAGGTTTTGCGGAGCATGGCATGACCCCTTTTGTTGCAGACACCTTCACCCGCCATGCCCACACCTATGAGCAGCATGCCACCGTGCAGCGCACCATTGCCCTGCGCCTGCTGGATTTTCTGCCTGCATCGGACGGTGTACATCAGGTGCTGGAATTGGGCTGCGGCACTGGATTCCTGAGTGATCACCTGTACAGCACATATTCACAGGCCCACCTGACCCTGCTGGATGCCAGTCCAGGGATGCTGCAGCAAATGCAGCAAAAACCCTGGACCTCAAAGGCCGCTCTGGTCCATGCAGAAGCTGAACAGTACCATCCTCCTGCCCTGCAAGACCTGATTGTCAGCAGCTGTGCAGCCCAGTGGTTCAGGGATCCTGTGGCAGACCTCAGACGTTACTGGCAGCACCTTCAAGCCAATGGGCAGCTGGTTTTCTCGGTGCTTTTGCAGGGTACTTTGCAGGAATGGCACACCTGCTTGCAGGAAACCTACAGGCACCATCAACTTCCCATTCAAACCCACCAGATGGGTCATCTTCCCTTGAAAGCATGGCACTCCTGGCCCGGTCTGCAATGCCACACCGAGACCCACACCCTGACCTACCAGAATGCTCTGGAAGCCCTCAGGGCCATCAAGAATGCAGGGGCAGCTGGGTCCGCAGTGCATCTGCCCGCCCACCTGATGCGAGATGCCCTCAGGCGCTATGACCATGCATACCCTCAGGGGGTTCCTGTGACCTATCAGGTGCTGTATGGAGTGTGCCAGAAATGAAAAAAGCATTTGTGACCGGAACAGGAACGGGGGTGGGCAAAACCATTGTCAGCGCTGCTTTGTGCCTGCACTGGAAAGCCAGTTACTTCAAGCCCATCCAGACCGGACTGGATTCGGACACCGAAACCGTCCAGAGGCTCACGGGTGCTCCTGCTGTGCCGCCCAGGCACCACTTTCCAGAGCCAGTGTCGCCCCATGCTGCTGCAAAGCTGGCAGGTGCAGAGATCCAGCTCTCGGACCTCCAGCTTCCAGAGACAAACCCTCTGGTGGTGGAAGGGGCAGGAGGCGTGATGGTGCCCATCAACGGGCAACACCTGATGCTGGATGTGATGGCGCATTTTGGGTTGCCCGTGGTGGTGGTGGCTTCAACACAGCTTGGCACCATCAACCACACCCTTTTGACCTTGCAGGCCCTCAGGCACCGAAACCTTCAAATTCTGGGCGTGGTGCAGGTGGGAGAGGCTGAGCCCACTGGCACCCAGGCCATCGAGCATTACGGTAGCGTTCCCATCCTGTTTCGTCTGCCGCTGTTCTCTGAACTGACCCCGGCCAGCCTGACTGCATTTGTGGAGACCCTGCATGGCTTCTGATTTCATCTGGCCCCCCTTCACCCAGACCAGAACCGCACCGGACCCCATCAAAATCGTGCGGGGTCAGGGAAGCGTGCTTTACACCGAAGACGGCCTGGAACTGCTGGACCTGATTTCCTCCTGGTGGGTCAATTTGCACGGGCATGCCCATCCCGTCCTTGCAGAAGCCCTTTATCAGCAGGCACAGACGCTGGAACACGTGATTTTTGCAGGGTTCAGCCACCAGCCCGCAGAACAGCTTGCAGAAAGCCTGTGCAGGCTCTCAGGACTGGACCGCCTGTTCTTCTCGGACAATGGCTCCACCAGTGTGGAAGTGGCCCTCAAGATGGCCCTGCAATACTGGCACAACCTTGAACAGCCCAGAAAACGCATCCTGACCTTGCAGGGGGGTTACCACGGAGACACTTTTGGGGCCATGTCGGTGGGGCAGAGCTCGGGGTTTTATGGCCCTTTTGAGCACCTGCTTTTTGCTGTGGATGCCCTGCCTTTCCCGGCAGCCCCACAAGCCTCTCTGGACTGGCTGGACCGTCATCTGCAACAACATGCAGCAGATGTGGCTGCAGTCATTCTGGAGCCTCTGGTGCAGGGGGCCGCAGGCATGCGCATGTACAGCCCGGAATTTCTGGAAGCCGTGTGCCAGAAGGTCAGAATGGCCGGAGGTCTGGTCATCCTGGACGAGGTGATGACAGGGTTTTACCGCACTGGAAAACTGTTCGCTTTTCAGCACACCCCTGTGAAGCCCGATTTCCTGTGCCTCTCCAAAGGCATCACGGGAGGGTTCATGCCTCTGGGGGTGACCCTCACCACAAGTCAGATCTTTGAAGCGTTCGAGGGGAATTCCTTCAGCCGTGCATTTGCCCACGGACATTCTTACACCGCCAACCCGCTGTCCTGTGCAGTGGCAAATGCTTCTCTGGAGCTTCTGCTGCATCCTGAAACCCTGCAGAACATTTCACGCATTGAAGAGCAGCACCGCACCTTCCTGACCGAATTGCAGCCCCAGAAAGACATCCAGGGTGCCCGTGTTCTGGGCACCTTGCTGGCATTTGAATGGCAGTGTCAGGGAGAGTACGGCTCATCATGCAGTCTGAACCTCAGAAATGCGTTTTTGCAAAAAGGTTTGTTGTTGCGTCCCCTGGGCAACACCCTTTACCTGATGCCCCCCTACTGCACCACGTCAACGCAGCTGGGACGGGCGCATCAGACGATTTTGCAGGTGCTGGGTGAAACAAAAAGCACCCCATGATCAGGGTGCCTTCCTGGATTTTTCCAGTCATGACAGACAGCCGTGGTTTCAGCCCCTGGCACCATCCCGCACACCAGCCATCATCAGGCCCAGTTGTTCCTGGGTGGCGACTTCGGCATCCACCTCGCCCACCATTTCCCCCTCGAACATCACCAGAATGCGGTCAGAGAGGTTCATCACTTCGGTGAGGTCTGCACTGACCAGCAGCACGGCCAGACCCTGGTCGCGGGCTGCCACAATCTGCTTGTGGATGAACTCGATGGCCCCAATGTCCACCCCACGGGTGGGCTGACTGGCAATCAGGATTTTGGGGTTTTTGGCCATCTCACGGGCCACAATGATCTTCTGGGCATTTCCCCCCGAATACTGGCTGGCCAGCAGGGAAGTGCTTCTGGGACGCACATCGAACTTCTCGCTGCGTTCTCTGGAGATCTGCTCGATTTTCTCCAGGTCCAGCAATCCCAGAAAACCTGCAAAAGGAGAGCGGTCATGCTGCCCCAGAATCATGTTCTCGGCGGTGGTCATGTCCACCACCAGACCCCGTTCGTTGCGGTCCTCTGGAACGTGGGACACCCCGGCCAGACTGACTTTTGCTGCATTGGCACGGGGGATGTCCTTGCCCTGGTACAGAATTTGCCCGGAGTTGACGTGTTCCAGGCCCGTGATGGCTTCCACCAGCTGGCTCTGGCCGTTCCCTTCGATCCCGGCAATGCCCACAATTTCTCCGGCCCGCACGGAAAAGCTCACGTTGTTCACAACAGGCTTCTTGTTGGGTCCCTGCACCTTGACATTTTTCAATTCCAGCGCCACTTCTTTGGGCTGGGGTGGGGCTTTCTCCACGCTGAGCACCACATCGCGGCCCACCATCATGCGGGCAATCTTGATCTCGGTGGCATCACTTGCATCAATGCTGCCAATCATCTTGCCGTCCCGGATCACCGAGATCTCATCACAGAGCTCTAAAACCTCGTGCAGCTTGTGGGAAATGAAAATCACACTGTTCCCCTGCGCGATGTAATTGTTTTTCAAAAAAGAAAAAAGCTCTTTTGTTTCATTGGGGGTCAAGACTGCAGTGGGTTCGTCCAGAATCAGGATTTTGGCTCCCCGGTACAGGGTTTTCAGAATCTCCACCTTCTGCTGCACCCCCACAGCCAGATCCTCAATTTTTGCATCCGGGTCCAGATCAAACTTGAACTGCTCAATCAATTCCCTCACCCGTTTGCGTGCAGCAGCGTAATTGATGCTGGTGCCACTGGTGGGCTCCATCCCCAGAATCACGTTCTCGGTCACGGTCAGGGGTTCCACCAGCATGAAGTGCTGGTGCACCATCCCGATGCCCTGCGCAATCGAGTCTTTGGGATCGTGGAAATGCACCTGCTGCCCGTTCACCCAGATTTCGCCACTGGTGGGGGGCTGCATGCCATAAAGGATTTTCATGAGGGTGCTTTTCCCTGCGCCGTTCTCTCCCACCAGCGCATGGATGCTGCCCCATTTCACCTTCAGGTTGATGTTGTCGTTGGCCAGCACCAGCGGAAAACGCTTGGTGATGCCCTTGAGTTCGATGGCATAGGGTTTGGCCTGGGTCATGGGGACATACTACTGCTGTTAGGGGGTTGAGACAAGGAATCTGCGTTCAAAAGCAGAAGGCAAAAGGCAGTGCCCCAGTGCCGACAGGGCCGTCCCCGAGGCACGCTTTAAGGAGCAAGAAGAAGGCCAAGGCGGTTTGGAGGCCAAGGCATAAGCTTTTTGCCTTCTGCTTTCAGCCTTCAGCCTTCTGCTACCCCTTTCACGCTCCTTTGACACCAGATCACTTAAACTTAAGTCAAGCTGAGGGGGAACCTATGAAAATCATGCTGATCGACGAACCACTGCTCAAATCCGTGCTGACCCTGGCCACCCTGATCGAGGCAAGGGATCCCTACACCGGAGGGCACACCTGGAGGGTGAGCCAGTACTCCGTGAAGCTGGCCCAGAGCATGAACCTCAGCCATGACGAGGTGTTCCTGGTGGCCCTGGGGGGAATGATTCACGATCTGGGCAAGATCGCCATTCCAGATGCCATCCTCAACAAACCTGAACGCCTGACCGACGATGAATTCATGAAGATGCGCCAGCATCCGATTGTGGGGGTAAGTTCGATGTCTGATCATCCCCTCGCAGATCTGGTGCGCCCCATGATTGAGGAGCACCATGAAAAGCACGATGGCTCTGGGTACCCTTATGGCAAGCATGGAGAGGAAACCAATTTGTACGCCAGAATTGTTTCCATTGCAGATGCTTTCGATGCCATGACCAGTTCCCGGCCTTACCGCAAAGGCATGCCCACCGAAAAAGCCCTCTCCATCCTCACTGAAGGGGCAGGCACCCAGTTTGACCCCCAGCTCACCCCACTTTTTGTGGATCTGGGCAAGAAAGGCGTTCTGGACCACATCCTGGGTCACAGTGCTGAAGGTCGCCTGCTGGTGGGTTGCCCTGCTTGCGGTCCCATTCTGGCGCTGCCAAAAGACAAGGGGGATGGGGATGTGGTGTGCTGCCCGAATTGCACCGGGAAATACCGCATTCACCGCAAAGGGGACCATTATGAGGCTGAATTCACAGGCGTGCTGGACCCCAGCATGACCGCAAGACCCGACCTGGAAGAGGTGCAGGACTTCCTGAAAGAATCCCCCAGAGCCCTGTGGATTCCTGGCTGAGCAGGGCTGGACAGAGCGGATCAGACAAAACAAAAAGAACCCTCTGAAAAGAGGGTTCTTTGCTTGAGGTGGGGTTTATTTCTCGGGAACGCTGACTTTGCCAGCGATGATGGCTGCTTTGGCCTTCTCGACTTTGGCCAGCAGGCTCTGGGGGAGCAGGGCACGGTTGTAGTCGCTGACAGCGTAACCCACGCCGCCTTCTTTCAGACCGAGGCTCACGCCGCCACCCTTGAAGGTGTTGGTGACAACCCCTTTGATGATGGAGTACACAGCGTTGTCCACGCGTTTCAGCATGCTGGTCAGACCGTGGTTGAGGGTCTTGGAGTTGCTGTCGGTGTCGCCGAAGCGGGTCTGGTCAGAGTCCACACCGATGAAGAACATGGGGCGGGCGTCTCCGGTGCACTTGGCACGGTAGCCTTCAGACTTGGGCACATTCTTGAAGAGGTCGCTGCTGAAAGCAACGCCTTTGGGCAGCTGGCTCTTCTTGATGCACTGGGTGGTCTTCACGAAGTCGATCAGACCGTTGCCGGAAGCACCTGCAGCGCCGTAGATGATGTCGGTGCCGCGGGCCTTCATGGTGCCAGCGATTTCCTTGGCTTTGGCGGGGTCGTTCCAGGCCTGGGGGGTGGTTCCCACGTACTGGGCGATCACTTTGGCTTTGGGGTTGGCGGCTTTCACACCGGCAGTGAAGCCAGCTTCAAATTTGTGGATCAGGGGGATGTCCATCCCGCCGATGAAGCCCACCACGCCAGTGGAGGTGCTCAGACCGGCGATGTAGCCCACCAGGTAGGAACCTTCCTGCTCCTTGAAGGTGACGCTCTGCACGTTTTTGGCTTCTGAAACGTCGTCGATCAGGCCGAAAGCCAGATCGTTGTTTTCTTTGGCCACGCTGGTGATGGAAGCATTGTTGGCAAACCCGATGGCGAGGGTCAGGTCAAAGCCGTTCTGGGCGAAAGAACGGATGCCGCTGACCACCTGGCTGGGGTCGGAGGGTTCGAAGTCCTTGAGGAGGATCTTGAAGTCTTTTTCGGCACGCTTGGCACCGTTCCAGGCAGACTCGTTGAACGAGTGGTCAAACTTGCCGCCTGCATCGAATGCGATCCCCACTTTGACCTGTTGTGCACTGGCTGCGCTCAGCATGGCAGTCAGGCCCAGCACAGCGATTAATGCGGTTTTCTTCATCTTTTTCCTCCTGGGATGTTTCCCTGTTATGACTATAATGGTACAAGAGTTGTTTAGGCAAGAGTTTAGACCCGATTCACGGTTAAGCTTTTCTACTGCGTTCTGCGAGAAAAGTTTCATTTGCAAGGATTTTGTAAGTTAAGGGATATAAAGAAATTTGGGGTTTTTAAAGAGGATTTGGGGGGCTGGTGGGGGATGGGTGCGCCGAGGGCCGAGGGCCGAGAGCCGAGGGCAAAAACCTGAAAGCTTTGCGGGGTTCTTCTCAGGTGGTTGAAATTGGATGGCTACAGAGATCTTGCCTAAAAAACAATTTGGTAAATTCGTGAAAAGCATTGGCACCATTACTTTTCGGTGCTTCTGCTGAAAAGCCCCACAGACAAAACACAAGCATTGCTGTACCCCTTGAAATCACCGGTGGGATGCCCTCGGCTCTCGGCCCTCGGCGCACCCATCCCCTGCTGACTTTTTAGCTGAAAACATAATATAATGTTGCTGATGAGCAACCAAGAACACTATTTGTCCCTCGTGAACGAGATTCAGGAGCATAACCGCCGTTATTATCTGCAAGACAACCCGCTGGTCAGCGACGCCGAATACGACCAGTTGATGCGCGAACTCAGGAGCCTGGAAGAACAGCATCCAGACTGGATTGTGAAAGACAGTCCCACCCAGACCGTCGGTGCAGACACCGAAGAAGCCGCCGAACATGCCCTGCTTGCCCGCTCTCCTTTTGCGCCCATCCAGCACCTGCACCGCATGACCAGCCTGGACAATGCTTTCGATGATGCAGATTTGCAGTCTTTTGAGGACCGCATCAACCGGGTGCTGGGCACCAGTGGCCAGACCTACCACTACACCTGCGAACTGAAAATCGACGGCCTGAGCATCAACGTGCACTACCACAACGGAAACCTCATCTGGGCGGCCACCCGGGGCAACGGGGTGATCGGGGAGGATGTCACCCAGAACCTGCTGACCATTCCAGGTATACCCAGAAAACTGGAAGGCGTCCCAGAGCATCTGGAGGTGCGTGGAGAGGTCTTCATGACCAAAGAGGAATTTTTGCGCCTCAATGCAGAAGCAGAAGAACTGGGGGGCACGGTCTTCAAGAACCCCAGAAATGCGGCTGCAGGTTCCCTCAGGCAGAAAGATGCCAGCATCACCGCCAGCAGAAAACTGCAGGTGAACTTCTATGCGCTGGGCAGCACAGAAGGGCTTTCCATCCAGACCCAGTGGGACCTCCTGACCTGGCTGCAAGGCCACGGTTTCCAGACCAACCCCTACTCCAAACGGGTGCAGGGCTGGCAGGAGGCCACCGATTACCACCGCGAGATGATCCAGCAACGCCCACAATTCCCTGTGGATGCAGACGGCTCTGTGATCAAGGTGGACCGTTTTGATCTGCAGAACGAACTGGGCTTCACTTCCCGTGCCCCCAGATGGGCCATTGCCTACAAGTTCCCCGTGGAAGAAGCCAGGACGGTGCTCAGAGACATCACCATCAATGTAGGACGCACTGGAAAGCTGGCTCCTCTGGCCGTGCTGGATCCGGTGGATGTGGAAGGCTCCACGGTGGCCCGGGCCACCCTGCACAACGAAGACTTCATCCGGGACCTGGATTTGCACCTCGGAGACACCGTGGTGATCCGCAAGGCTGGAGGGGTGATTCCCGAAATCGTGCGGGTGGTGACCGAACTGCGCCCAGAGGGCTCTGTGCTGTTCCAGTTCCCAAAAGAATGCCCGGTGTGCCACCACGAAGTCACCCGTGACCCCGAAAACGCCGACACCTACTGTGTGAACCCAGAGTGCCCTTCCCAGTCTTACCAGCGCATCCTGCATTTCATCCACAAGGGGGCCATGGACATTGCTGGAATGGGAGAAAAAACCCTCGAGCAACTGGTGAACACAGGCATTGTCAAAAGCGTGGCAGACCTCTATGACCTGAACCTCGAAACCCTGCTGAAAATCGAACGGATGGGGGAGAAGAACGCCACCAAACTGCTGCAGCAACTGCAGGACAGCAAAACCAGACCCCTCAGCCGCCTGATTTTTGGGCTGGGCATCCGTTATGTGGGGGCACGCAATGCTGAGCTGCTGGAAAAACACTTCCCGGACCTGGACGCCCTCTTGAATGCCAGTGAACAGACCCTCTGCAACATCCCCGGTCTGGGAGACCGCATCGCAGAGAGCGTTTACCATGCCCTGCAGGACCAGAACATGCGGGATGTGGTTGAGCGCCTGAGGGGACAGGGCCTCAACTTCAAGAGCACCTTTGAAGCTGCAGGAGAAGAGCTGGCAGGCCTGACATTCGTGATCACCGGAAGCCTGTCCCAGCCCCGAGACGATGTCAAAAAACGCCTGGAACGCCTGGGAGCCAGGGTGACAGGCAGCGTCACCAAAAAAACCGATTACGTGCTGGCCGGAGAAGATGCAGGATCCAAACTGGACAAGGCCCGTGACCTCGGGGTGAAAGTCATTGACGAGACCACACTGGATGCTCTGATTGCTGAAAAAACCAAAGCCTGATTTTGCTCAAAAAGCAAAGAGGACCAGAAAACATCTGGTCCTCTTTGTGGTTCATGATGTCTCAAATGGGCTGATCAGGGCACCTGCACCCGCACAGCAGAGTAGCCGTAGCTTTTCATGTAATCAAAGGGGATGTAGATGTAGCCGCCATCTTTCCAGCAGGCCCCCCAGGAGTTCTTGGTGATGAAATAACCGCCCCCGGCACCCATGGGCGCTCCAGGCAAAATGGCGGCCAGTTCTGCATTGCTGATCACACCTGTGAAATGCACGGCATGCCCACCCCGGCTTTTCCATTTGACGTTGAGAGGTCGCGTATAGCCAAAACCATTGGCGTCTGCACCATCAAATCCAGGCATCACCCCCATGCTGGCAACCACGCTGTTCCCCAGTTTCAGGGCCAGAATGATGTAGGCCACCGAGCGTTCCCGGTTGCGGTGGTCCCAGAGTTCGGCCTGGGCTGCAGGCAGGATGCTGGTGGGAGCAACGGGTTTGGGGTTGGTCAGACAGATGAACCCGGTGCCAATGTTGGCACAGAATTGCTGGCTCTGGTGGGCGGTTTCAGAGCAGTAAGGGTCGGTGTAACCTGTGCAAGACCCCCGGTAGCCCAACAGGGTGTCCCCGTCTCTGATTTCCTGACGCAAGTAAGACGGGTTGTAGGGCCATTCTTTTTCCAGGGCAAAAAAGTAACGTTCATTTACCGCCTGATCAAAATCGTAACGCACATCGGCGTTGTCTCCGTATTCTCTGGGCTGCCACACTGAGGTGATGCGGTTGTAAAAGGCCTGCTCAGAAAGGTTCACCCATTCCAGTTGGCGAAAAGCATGCTGGGTCTCGGTGGCCGAAATGATCCCGAAAGCCACACAACTCCCACGCATGCCCTGGTTTTTCACCGAAGTGGTGAAGTCCTTGAGGGGCCAGCTGAAATTGTTGTAAACGCCCCCTGCTTTGTGTGCAGAACACCAGGAGTCTGAACGTGCGCGGTCACTGCCATCCAGGTAACCCACTTCACGGGTGGGGTCGTCGGTCCATCCCAGAGGTCGCTGGGGGGTGTTTTTCAACAGCAGGTCGCGGTAGCTGCTGGCGATCCTCTCGTTCCAGCGGGAGATCTGCTCTGTGTCCAGACCCGCCACCTTGGCAGGATCAGGATAACTGTATTGTTTGCGGTCCCTGGCGGGAACCACCGGATAAAGCATCTGGTACATCAGCACCTGATTGTTTTTCTGTGGGAAATGCTGAATGCTGCCTGCCAGACTGGAATATTTGAAGGCCTCTCCCAGTGTGACCACAGGCATGGGATTTTTGGCATTGTCTGTGGTGGTGAACAGGTAATTCCCATCGGCCAGAAATTGCACTTCTGGATCTCCAGGCTGTGGAGCCAGTTTCACCAGTTCATGAAAATCGGTGAGTTCTGGGTGCTGGGCCATGAAGGCTTTAACCACTTTCTGGTTGCTGGCCTCAAAACCCGCATCAACAGGTGGCAGAGGAGGGCTCTTGCTTTGCAGCAGGTAAAACTCTTTTTCCGAAATCAGGGTTGCGCCTTCTGGAAGCGACTTGAACGTCTGTCCTGGATTCTGGGCGTGTGCACTTGAAGCCAGCAAAAGCAGCAAAAACCATTTTTTCATGTTTTGATCCCTCGCACCTGAGACAGGAAGACAGGACGGCTTCAGGTTGCTCTCATGATAGTTCAAAAATCTTCTTTCCTTTCAGGACGCTCCTGCAAGAGAACTGCAGGAGCGTCCTGAAAGGAAAGTGCTAGACTGGTATACGGTTTGTTTCCGGGGGTATTTTTCCGCTGTCTGCCTTCTGGGCCAGCAGGGCAAAATCGATGAAACCCACTCTGGGACTGGAGGATTATGCTTAACATCTCAAAAGACGTGATCATCGGCATTGCTGGCTTCACCCTGCAGAATGTGGCAGGGGTGAAGTCTCCATCCAAATCCATCAAGGTGGACCGGGAGCAGGAGCAGGTCAGCGTGGACCTGGGACTCACCATCGGTTACGGGGTCAATTTGCTGAAACTGTGCTCTGAGGTGCAGCGCAGCGTGGCCGAAAACATTGAACTCATGACGGGCCTGAAAGTTCGGGCCGTGAACATCACGGTACAAAGCGTTGTAGAGTGATTGTCTGCTCTCAGATTGTGGGCCATGGCTCACGGTTCTGGTGTGTCAGAAAGGGAAGTGAATGTCAGATCAAACCCGCCGACAGAAAAACCAGCCCACCGGTTCCCGCAGAAACTCCCGCGAGTTTGCTTTCCGGGTGATTTTTGAAGCCCAGCAGGGCAAACAGGAAATGCAGGACACCTTCTCACGGGTGCTGGCTGCCTCCAGACAGGGAGACACCGAAGTCTACCCCGAGTTGACCCCCCAGGCCGAGCAGTTCGCAGAGGACCTCGCCCTCACCTACGACCGCAACCAGGACGGGGTGGACCAGGCCCTCAAGATGAGCATCACCGGATGGACTTTCAGCCAGATGCCCCAGACCGATGTGAACGTGCTGCGCATTGCCGCCACCGAAATGATGTTCTTCCAGACCGATGCTCCGGTGGTCATTGAAAGCGCCATTCGCATGGCCCGCCGTTTCGGTTCTGACGAATCGGGTCGTTTTGTGAACAGCGTGCTGGACAAGCTGGCCCGTGGCCTGCAGGATGGCAGCATCCCCAGACCTGTGAAGCTTCAGGCTGGTGATCAGGGCCATGAAGAAGACCCCGAAGAAATTCCCGAAGAAATCCTCGAAGAACTTCCAGAAGACCTTCCCACCGAGGATGAAACCCAGTGATTGAACTCCGGGGAGCGCCTGCTGCTGAAAGCCTGCTGCAACAGGCCAGGGAGAGGCTGCAGAACCTGCCTTTTGTGCCTCACCTGCATGTGGTGCGGCTCGGAGAGGATCCGGCCAGTGTCAGTTACGTGCGCCTGAAAGACAGGAAAGCCAGGGAAATTGGCCTGAAGTCCACGGTGCATGTGCTGCCAGAGGAGAGCTCCCAGGCAGATTTGCTGGTCCTGATTGAGCACCTGAATCAGGATCAGGATGCCCACGGCATTCTGGTGCAGTTGCCGCTTCCCAGACACATCGATGCCCAGACGGTGATTGAAACCATCAACCCCCTCAAAGATGTGGACGGATTTCACCCGGAAAATGTGGGGAAACTCTGGCTGGGTCAGGAAGCCCTGCTGCCCTGCACACCAGCGGGCATTCTGGCCCTCTGTGACCACCACCAGATCCAGCTTTCAGGCAAACAGGTGGTGATTGTGGGCCGCAGCAACATCGTGGGGAAACCCCTGGCTGCCCTGATGCTCTCCAGAGATGCCACCGTCACCATTGCACACAGCAGGACTTTGAACCTCTCTGAAGTCACCCGCAGGGCAGATGTGCTGGTGGCTGCCGTGGGCAGGCCTGGAACCATCACCCCCGAGATGGTCAAACCCGGCGCGGTGGTGCTGGATGTGGGGGTCAACCGCCTGGAAGGGAAACTGGTCGGAGATGTGGCCCCAGAAGTTCAGGAAGTGGCCGGAGCCCTCACCCCGGTGCCTGGAGGCATTGGACCCATGACGGTGGCCAACCTGATGCTGAACACCGTGCTGGCTGCAGAACGCCAGAGGTGAGCATGCTGGACTTGCTGAACAACCTGTGGCTGTGGACCGGGTTCGCTGCGGCTTTTCTGGCCCAGGTGCTCAAGGTGCTGCTGGTGCTGGTGCTCGAGAAGCGTTTCAGGCCTGGTCTCTTTGTGGAAACCGGAGGCATGCCCAGCAGCCACACTGCTCTGGTTGCTTCCCTCTGCACCGGAATTGGGTACACCCACGGTCTGGGAAGCCCCATCTTTGCTGTGGCGGTGATTTTCTCCAGCATCGTGATGTACGACTCCACAGGGGTCAGGCGCTCTGCAGGCATGCAGGCCAAACTGCTGAACGAACTGATGGTGGAAATCCGTGAACTGATGCGCGAAGGGTTTGCTCCACAACCGCTGCGTGTGCTGCTCGGACACACCTATTTTGAGGTGGCCATGGGCCTGGTGCTGGGCATCCTGATCGGATACCTCAGCTTTTCCCTGTTTTACACGCCCACCCCCTGATTCAGGGCATTTTGAAGCTGTACTGCACCGGGCTTCCCACATTGGCCACCGCTTTCAGGGTGTGCTTGCCTGCTTTCAAGGTGGGCAGTTGCACCCTGAAGGGGGCCACGCTGGTTTTCTGCAGCAGTTGCCCATCCAGAAAGTACCGCACACTGCTCACCCGGGCATCTGCCACATAACCCAGCACCACGGCGTTCTGGTTCAGGGCTGGAGGAATGGGCTGGTAGCTGTACCTGGAAGCTGAATTGAAGGTCTTCAGAAAGTAAGGCTGGCTGAGGATATGCTGGTAGGTTTTCAGCACACTGGGGCTTTTCAGCAGGTTGTAATTGGCCCTGCGGGTGGCCGGATAACCTTTGTATTCGTCTGCTGCGGTCATGTCGAAATTCAGCCAGTTGATGTTCTTGATGCGCGGGTACTTCAGCATGATGTTGAAGTAAAACTGCTGCATTTTGGCGGTGGCAAAATAAGACAGATCCCGGCTGCTTGAGGCACTGTGGTGCTCTGCAGCATATTCAGACACCTGAATGGGGTGCTTGTCTGCGAAAGCCTGATACAGCACATCCAGCCTGGAATTGGGCAGCAGGTTCACGGTCACCCTGGCAGGATCTCCATTCCAGTAGTACTTGCTGTAGAGTGTGATGCCCACCCAGTCCACAAATTCCTGACCTGGATAATACGCCATCACGCTTTTCAGGTCGCTGAAAGCCATGGGGGTCCATACCATCGCCACATTGGGGGCCTCCTCATGCATGATGCGGGCCACCAGACGGAATTTCTCCCTGTAAAGCACGGGGTCTTTGTTCCAGCTGTTCACCGTGTCGTTGAATTCGGAAGCCCAGCGCATGAAGATCGGACGGTTCAGGGCGCCCGCCTGTCTGGCCCATTCTTTGACCAGATCTTCCGTGACTTCTTTTAAAGGAATCCTGGGTTCCACGGCCAGATGGATGGCGGCATCCTCTCCTCCCAGTTGCTCTACAAATTTGGCCGGAAAGAAGGGCGACCAGGGATTGGCATTCTCCGGCCTGCGAAAGAAGTTGTAGCGGAAATACACCGCGTGGGAGCCCACCAGTTCAGTCAGGCGGTCCAGATCGGACCTTCCATCCGGGGAATCCAGATCGGCCCACAAACCCACATAACACCCTGCAGGAGGTTCAAATTTGGCCAGTGGGGCAGCGGTAGGGTTCTGGGGTGTCTGCACATACAGTTCCAGAGGGGCGGTCAGGGAAGTGGCCATGGTGGTTCCGCTCAGGAAACCCAGCAAGAAGAAAGCACGAAGCACCTTCACATCAGAGCAGAAAAAAGCCCACCGGACAAGTCAGGTTGTCCAGTGGGCTGGGGTTGTGGTGCTCAGGCTGCCGTTCCAGCGCTGTCTCTGGCTTTTTCCAGCAGTTCTTTCAGGCGTTCACGGGTGAAAGGGCGTTTGCCTTCCAGCAGGTCGCCATGGTGTTCATGCAGGTGCCAGTGTTTGCTGCCCCCATGCAACCTCAGGCTGATGCCTTTGTCCTCAACGTGACGGGGGCTGGCTGCTGCCAGCAGGAGGGTTTCCCCACGGGTATTTTGCACGGAGGCACTGGCAATGATGGTGGGCAGGTCATACTGCCGTTCCATGCGGTAAATGTAATCCGGGAAGTCCGAAACCTTCACGAAGTGCAGCCCCAGCTCCTGGGAGAGTTCCTGCATCCAGCCAAGGACATTCATCCATAAGACATAGATTCTCTGGTTATCTTGCATGGTACCCAGAGTATAGCACTCCTTGTGAGGGAAGTCTCAAGCGGTCAGCGGCAGTCCTGGATGTACTCGGCGGCCCCATAAAAATCGGAATACTTGCTGGATCCCGAGCCCATGGTGCGCACATACAATTCGTAATCGTGATCCAGAGGACGCACCACAATGTTGAGTTTCTGCATTCCCACCTGATCCTGTCCCAGGGTCACCGTGTTTTTGAAGGTTCCTGCACTGGCATCCTTCAGGAAGATCTCCAGTGAACCCAGAGCAGTGTTCGGGTTGGGTTTGCTGTTTGCGGGCATCAAGATGGCTTCATAACTGCTGATGGTTCCAGAGGTCTGAAAGGAAAAATCATAGCTCTTCTGGTCGGAAGGGCAATACCACACTTTGATTTTGGCAGGACGCACTTCCGTCACCATGTCAAAGTCCTGGATCACAATGGTGCAAGAACTCAACGACAGGGCCAGTGTTGCAAATAACATCAATCTTTTCATGCTGGTAGCATAGCAAAATGAAGAAAAATACAGTGGGAATTCTTGCAAAATGCCTTTAGAAAACCTTGAATCAGGCACCTTGCAAGACCCGTCAACGGGTCTCGGCAGCAACGTTGAATCTGAGGGTTACAGGTCAAACCATCACATGCCCAGGCACCTGATCACCTGTGCTGCTTGCTTATAGGCGCTTTCAGTGATGCCTGCAGAGAATCGGTATAAGATAATCCGGTATGAATCTCAAAGATGCGCTGAGAAGCGCCGTTCAACAGGCCATTTCCCACCACGGACTCGAAATCGAGGTGGCCATTCAGGAAACCCCCTCGGACAAGCCCGGTGATTATGGCACCCCCGTGGCCTTCCAGCTGGCCAAGGCCCTCAAGAAAAACCCGGTGCAGATTGCCGCCGAAATCAAAGACAGCATCCAGCTTCCTGTGGGCATTGCCCGTGCTGAAAACGTCGGTCCCTACCTCAACTTCTTTGTAGATGTACCCAGCTATGTAAAAGGACTCACCGAGGATGACTTTGCCCCTGGGCAGAAACCCGGCAAGGTGCTGATCGAGCACACCTCCGTGAACCCCAACAAGGAACTGCACGTCGGGCACCTCAGAAACGTGGTGCTCGGGGACGCCATGTCCCGCATTTTCCGGGCCAATGGCTACAACGTTGAGGTGCAAAACTACATTGACGACACCGGCAGACAGGCTGCAGAAAGCCTCTTTGCCAGAGCACACTACGGAGCTTCCTACCAGGGCGAACCCAAATACGACCACTGGCTGGGCGAACTGTACGTGAAGCTCAACGCGGACCCCCAGAAAGCCGATCTCGAACCCGGCATCCGGGAGGTCATGCACAAACTGGAAGCCGGAGAACTGCGCACCGAGATCGAAGAGGTGCTGCATGCCCACCTGGAAACCTGCCATGCCCTGGGTGCAGAATACGACCTGCTGGTCTGGGAATCCGACATTGTGGGCAGTGGATTTCTGGCCAAGGCTATGAAGATCCTGGAAGAAAGCCCGTATTGCTCACATCCCACCGAGGGCAAGTACGCAGGCTGCTTCGTGATGGATGTTTCCAGTTTCATTTCTGGTCTGGAAGATCCCTATCTGGTGCTGATCCGCTCCGATGGAACCGCCACCTATACTGCAAAAGACATCGGTCAGCAGTTCTGGAAATTCGGACTGTTTGAAGGACTGACCTACAAACCCTTCACCACCGAACCCAGTGGAAAAACCCTTTACACCACCCATCCCGATGGACAGCCTGGGGATTTTGCCCATGCCACACGGGTGATCAATGTGATTGATGTCAGGCAATCTCTGGCCCAGCGTATTGTGAGGCTGGCTCCTGCAATTGCGGGTCATCAGGATGCAGCTGAGAACAGCATCCATTTGGCATATGAGACTGTGCTTCTGGAAGGACAGACCATTTCTGGACGGAAAGGCATTACGGTTTCTGTTGATGAAGTGATCAGTGAAGCCAGAATCCGTGCCAAAACTGCTTTAAAGGACATAGCAAAATATCAGGATCCTGATGAGGTTGCAGAAAAAGTGGGACTGGGAGCACTGCGCTTTTCCATGTTGCGCAGTGAACCCAACCGCCAGATTGATTTCCGCTGGGACGCAGCTCTTGCCCTTAACGGAGACACTGCACCTTATGTTCAATATGCTGCAGTGCGTGCCCAGACCATCCTGAAAAAAGCACAGGAAGCAGGGCTTGGTTTTGAGGGTGCTGATTACAGCAAAGTGACGGATTATGAACTTGCTTTGCTTAAAGTGGTGGCCCGTTTTCCTGAAGTGCTGGACATGTGCATCAGGGATACCTCACCCCACCATCTGGTGCAATATGCCCTGGATCTGGCCACTGAACTCAACGGTTGGTACAACAAAAAAGACAAAGATGGCAAACCTGCCACCCGTGTCATTGATGCAGAACCTGGCCTCAGAGAAGCCCGTTTGAACATTGTCCTGCGGGTCCGCAAGACGCTGGAACAGGTGCTGGGAGCGCTCGGCATCGGCATTCCCAGTGAGATGTAAACCCTAAAACTCAAACTTTAAAACTCAACCCTCCTGCACCTCCAGTGGCCGTTCTGGCTTCTGGGGCAATGCAGGAGGGTTTTGCTCGATTTCCTCCCAGAACTGGATGGTGCTCTCTTCAAACAGGCACCCCAGCCTGAGGGAAGCCAGTCCAAAGGTGGCTTCTGGAATGAGGGAAAGCTGTCTGTGCATCTCCTGGTATTCGGCGAGTTTGGTCCGGTGGACTTCCTGCTGCTGTCTGGCCAGGGTTCGGATGGCTTCGGTGGGTCTGCCTTTGGAAAAGTACAGCTTCATCAGGCCCATGTCGCGCAGTTCGGTGGTGGGGGTGCCGGGGTCGCTCAGCCAGGCTTCCAGCACCTGTTTGCCCTGTTCGGTCAGTTGAAACAGGCGGCGGCGGCGTCCGAAGTCTTCCTGTTCTTCTTGCAGCAGGCCCAGTTCGGCCAGACGCTGGGGTTCGGCGTACAGCTGGGAACGGGCAAACGTCCAGAAATTCCCGACGGACTGGTCAATCTGGCGTTTGATGTCGTAGGAGGTGGCGGCTCCGCAATTGTTGACCATGCCGAGCACAGCGTAAGAGGAGGGTCCGAGGCTTGCATCTTTCATGTCCATAGTATACCCTAAATTAGACCGTCCAAAAAGGACCATTCAAAACAGACGGTGGAGGCCTTATGAACGCAAAAGTGAACCCCAGCGAACTGCATGTGATTGTCGGAGCTGGACCCCTTGGCCTTGCCATTGCCAGAGAATTGAAACATCAGGGCAAAAAAGCCCGCATCGTCAGCCGTTCAGGAAAAGTGGTAGACAGTTGCGGAGCAGAAGTGGTCAAAGGAGACATCACCAACCCTGCCTCTGCCCTGAATGCCTGTCACGGAGCCACTGTGCTGTACCACTGCGCCCAGGCTCCCTACCACCGCTGGCCCGAAGAGTCCCCACCCCTGATGGACGGCATCATCCAGACCGCCAGCAAACTCGGGGCAAAAGTGGTGTACGGAGACAACCTCTACATGTACGGAGAGGTGAAAGGCCCCCTCAAAGAAACCCTCCCGCACCTGGCACACACCCGCAAAGGAATCATCCGTTCACAGCTTGCCAATCAGCTTCTGGAAGCCCACAAAAAAGGTCTGGTGCGGGCCACCATCGGGCAGGGTTCAGATTTTTATGGTCCTCATGTCAGGCTTTCCTCTGTGGGAGAACTGGTGTTCAGGAATGCGCTTCAGGGCAAAGGTGCCCAGTACCTGGGAAGCAAAACCACCCCCCACACCTACACTTTCATTGATGATTTTGCCCGTGCCCTCGTGCTGCTGGGTCAGGACGAACGTGCTCTGGGCCAGAGCTGGCATGTGCCCAATGCGCCCACCGTTTCTGCCGGGGAATTTGTGGACATGGTTTACGGACAACTGGGCCGCAAAACCCAGTTGATGGTCATTCCCCGATTTGGCTCAAAACTGCTCGGACTGATCAACCCCATGGTGCGGGAAGTCAACGAGGTGTTCTACCACCACGACCAGCCTTACATCGTGGACCATAGCAAATTTGAACGCACCTTTGGGGCACAATACACCCCTCTCAAAGACGGCATCCAGCAAACCCTTGCCTGGTACCGCAGTGCCCATCCTGAACTGCAAGCTTCGGGTTCCCGCTCTGCTTCAGTCTGAACTGTCAAAATGCTGGGTTCTGGCGCGCTGGAAATCCTCCTCGTAAGCAGGGGAGAGGGTGCCCAGCAAACGGTCCCAGATCAGGGTGTAAAACCCGTAATTGTGGTGGCTGTCCTGGTGGTGTTCGGCATGAAAAGTGCTGGTGGAGATCTCTTTCAGAACAGGGCGTTTGATCCAGCCCAGTGGAAAGGGCTCCACTCCCACATGCCCCAGCAACCCGAAAACCACATTGAAGGTCAGGTACAGCACCATCCCCTCAACAGTGGCCGGGTAGACCAGCACGGCAAAAAGCCAAAGAAACCCGAATCCCAGCACTTCCAGGGGGTTCAGCACAAACAGGGTCAGGGGCCTGGGATTCTCGTACTTGTGGTGGGTCAGGTGTGCCCAGGGGTAGATTCTGGGATGGTGGGCCACCCGGTGCAGAACGTACATGCCCAGATCCATCCCCAGAAAGAACACCCCAAAATCCAGCAGCATCCTGCCCAGAGAAAAAGGCACGGGGTGAATCCACCCCATCCGCCACAACCACATCCCCAGCACGCTGATCAGGGTGTTGAGCACCACCGTAGACACAGCCAGTCCCACCTCAGTGAACGTCAGTGGAGGGGGCACTTCAGCCACCCGGTGTTGCCGGTTCAGGCGGATCAGCAGTTCACCCACTGCCACACAACCCAGCAAAATCAGGACATTCCATGTCAACGCCCAGAGGCAGGCCATTCCAAAAGGCATGTTGTAGAGGGCCTGGGTGATTTGCTGCACCGGAAACATGCTGTCAGTGTACCTCAAGCCGTCAGCCGTCAGCCGTTTGCAAGCTCAATTTATTGAGCTGTCAAAGGTGAGCTTCCTCAAATCCCCCGAACCACCTCGATTTCTCCAGCTTTTTCGGCTTTCAGCAAAGCTTCAAAATCCTGCTGGTTCAATTCGGCGTAATGCAAGGCAAAGCGGGCCAGGGCATCTTCAAAGGCATCAAAGGCCTGCTGGTCTGCCAGAAAACCCGCCAGGAGTGCCGCGTCTCCGCTGCGGGCATGGGCACGGGCCAGCACGTAAGCGCACAGTTCGCAGTACTCCCTCAGGTCTTCGGCACTGAGGTCTTCAATGTTGATGCTGCCCTTGCGGTCCCTGAGCTGCCGCACATAAAAATGACGGTTCTTGAAGGTGCTCCAGCCCAGAAAGATGTCCGTGGTGGCCTGCATCAGTTTCTGCCCTGTCACCACCCGCTGACCGTGATGGTCGTAAGGGCTGCCTCCCAGTGCCATTTCCAGTGCACTGGGAAAGGCCTGCTTGAGTTGCAGCAACAGGGTGTCCTGGCTGTCCTGGCCCTGCATCAGGGCCACATAAACCTGTCTTCCAGCACTGCCCACTCCGGTCAGTCGCAAAGCTGCATCTTCAAAAGTGTATTTCCCCAGCAGAAACTGTCGATCTGAAGGCAAACTGTCCAGGTATTCCCTGAAAAACCGCTCGATGCTGCCTTTCAATTCCCGGTCGTCCACGGGTTCCAGTTTGGGCGGATCGGAAATGAAGGTCCATTTTCCAGCCTTCAATTCTGCCATTTTTTCCACAGCGCTCTGGGAGGTTTTCTCCTCTGCCTTCCTGACGCTTTTGCGCAGGTGGTCTCTGGCATGGTCCAGCACCTCCAGCACTTTTGTGGTACTGATGTGGTGGTACCACACCTCCAGATGACCCTGCCCGGCAAATTCCTGCATGCGCTCCCGGTAAGTCCTCAGGCTGGATTGCACCATGGTCTGGGCGGTGCTTTCTGCAAACCCCAGATGCAGTGCTGCCACTGCACAACTGGCCAGCAAACGGTACAGGTCCCACTCGAAGGGTCCAGCAAGCGTTTCATCAAAATCATTCAAATCAAACATCATTTGCCGCTCTGGAGAGGCATACAGTCCAAAATTCCCCAGGTGGGCATCTCCACACAACTGCACCCTGACCCCAGAAGTCGGGAGGACTGCCAGATCAAAGGCCATCACATTGGCCCCTCCCCGGAAGGTGGCAAATGGGCTTTCCAGCATGCGTCCATAGCGGATGGGCACAAAACGTTTCAGGCGGGTCTGGTCGGAAAGCTGGTGCAAATGCAGCACATCTCTTTTTTTCTCTGCAGGTGCAAACCTGCCCAGCGGGCGCACATCGAATTGATCCCTCAGTTGTTTGCCCTGATCAAAACGCTCCTGGCGGGGAGCCTGAAATTGCAGTGTTGTGTCCATAAAACCTCCAGTTTTCCAGATTGTAGACCTTTGTCACAGGGATGTCTGGAAGGCATACACTGGATTTCATGATGAAAATTCATTTGCTTTTATGGACCCTTTGTTTAACCGCATGTGTGCCTCAGGTGGATTTGAACACCCATGAGGGATGCCGTGTCCCTGCCGTCTTTGATGAGCAGGCTCTGGACTGGAGCGATGGAAAACCCGTATCAGCAGGCATCAAAGACGGTTTTTATGTTTACCTCCTGCTGCCTGCATTGAACCCAGATGGGACACGTCCTGTCATCATCACCAATGGGCATCCAGGAAGGTTTGGTTATGTGTTGCAATCTCAAGGATCTCAAGAAACCCCTGTCTGGAAGTACGTTCATCCGAAAACAGGTGGAATCTGGATGTTCCTGAGTGACGCTGAAGGCACCAAGCTGGCCCACAATTGCATGTGAGGTGAAACCCTGACCTCGACTTTGCACTTCCCTGTGGTGTACGTTGGGACCGTGAGCCATTACCAGCTTTGTGCCATCACTGCCCGTGAACTGGGCGAAGATCCCCTGGGAAGTGCGCCTGCACCCGCTGCTGTGGTGATGCTGGCGGTGCCTTATGCCCGGTGGAAACACCACCGGGAAGTTTCCCACATGAGCCCGGCAGTGCAAGATGTGGTGCGTTCCCTTGCCTCCGTGCCCACTTTGTTGACCCTGATGCCTGATCCAGATTACGCTCCAGCAGGTTATGTTTTTGCTGCCCGCCTGAACCGCACCTACAGAGGCTTTCACCAGCAGTCGTTTCTGATTGCAGAGGCCAACCTGGAAGAGGCTTTCATTGCTTTGTTGCAGGAAGACTGGGATGCCCTTTCTCCCTGGGAAATCGAGTCTCCAGAGCGGATGCTGCTGGTGTGCACCCATGGTCGCCACGATTCTGCCTGCGGAAAGCTGGGATACCCCATTTACCGTCACCTCAGAGAACAGGCTTCAGCAGGCACCCAGATCTGGCGTTCCAGCCACATTGGAGGTCACCGGTTTGCTCCGACCCTGCTGGATTTCCCTGAAGGCCGGTCTTATGGGTTTCTGGACCAGCAAACGGCTGAACAGATCCTCTGGCAGACCGGAGGCACCGAGCAGCTCAGAGGCCACCTGAGGGGTTACATGGGCATGCCCGCTTTTGCGCAGTTTCTGGAAGGAGAATTGTTCTTCCAGCAGGGATGGTCCTGGACCCGCACCACCCGCACCCTGGAAGTGCAGGCGTTGGAAGGGGAGATCACCGGAAAGCCTTTCCAGCAGAAGAATCCTGTGCAAAAAGCCCACATCGAGATCTGTGCAGCAGGTCGGCTTTACCAGGGCACTGTGGTGTACCAGAAAACCGGCCAGACCGTCATGAATTCCGGGATTGTCCCCCTGGTGGAGGCCCACCATTACGCCTTGCAGGACTGGGGTGAAGTCCCTGTATGAGGCCACCCTGGTTTGCGCTGCTGCTGGTGGGCTGTGCGCTGGCTTCTCTTCCGGTGCAACCCATCAGCCATGTGCGGGATTTTGGTTTTGCCGGGATTGATTGCCTGTGGGATGACCCTCTCGATGCACAAAAAAACAGCAATTACCTCTCGGAAGTGGCTGCTTTCACCAATGTGGCCCAGCTGTGCGTCTTTTCCCCAGATGAACCCCTGAAAGACCGGCTGGAGGCTTTTCAGGCCGTGAAGGTCAGGGCTGTTTTGCACCTTGAAGCTGTTCTGTTCAGGAAAGTTCCTGATCCTGCAGCCCCTTCAAAGTACCGCCTGGAATTTTTTCCAGACGCCGAGGAGCGCTGGCAGCGTTTTGTGCAAAAAAACGGCCCCCAGCTCACTGCAGAACGGGTGGCAGCTCTGTATGTGGCAGATGAACCCCTCTGGAATGGCCTGAGCCAGACCGATCTGGATCTGGCTTTAAAGGAGGTCAAACGCAGTTTCCCCAATTTTCCCACCCTGCTGATTGAAGCTGCCCCAGCCCTCAACACGTTGCGCTTGCCCCCGGAACTGGATCTGGTGGGTTTTGACCAGTATGGTGTGCCTGATCCTGTTCAGGATGCTGGTTATCAGGCCAGTTTCAAGCTGCTGAAAAGCAAACTGAACCCATTGCAAAAGCTGGTTCTGGTGGCAGACACCCGCTGGCATCCCACATACAAAGGTGTTGCGCTGCAAGCTGCAGACATGGGCAAAGTGTTCACCCGATACCTGCAACTGGCCGCCTCTGAGCCCGGCGTGGTTGCTGTGCTGGGCTACATCTGGCCAGGCGGGCTGGATGGCCCTGAACAACTCGGGGCCAGAGAATTGCCTGCATCTGTTCAGCAGGTGTATCAGCAGTTTGGAAAGCAGTTTCGTTAAACGCAGCAACCTTTTGTTCTTCTGTGCCATGCTTTAAATTTCAGCAGCAGGTTTCTGGGCGCAGAACAGGGTTCTTTTGAAACCATAAAAAGCTGTTTCTGTGGGATACAGTTTCTTCAATTCAGCCAGCATGTCTTGCAGAAACGCGGTCTTCAGAGCATCCGGCAGGCTGCCCAGGATGGGCACCAGCAGGGTCCCTTTCACCCATTCCAGCAGGCCTTCTGCACCCGCAACCACATGGGGGTAGACCTTCTGGTAACACTGGATGTCCTGACCTCCCAGGTCGTACAGGATTTCTGCATATTGTTCGATCGGAAGCACATTGCGGTGTGCTCCTTCGGCCTGTACATGTTCCCGGTACGGCTCTTTGGCGATCAACCCTCGGGCAATGGTGTGGGTGGGATGGTCAAAGTTGCTGGGAAGTTGCACGGCCACTTGCCCACCAGGTTTCAGCAGGTTCCACAGGTGACGCAGCACAGCAGGATGGTCTGGCACCCATTGCAAAACCGCATGGGAAAACACGATGTCGTAGCTCCCTGAGATTTCGCGCAAATCCTGCATGGCAAATTGCACCTGCTCTGAGCTGAGTGCGGCGGCCCTGACCAGCATTTCAGGACTGGAATCAATGCCCAGCACCTGGGCGTCTGGATAAGCCTCCAGCAGTTTGACGGTCAGGTTCCCCGGACCACATCCCAGATCAATGATGCTGGGGGCCTGCAAGGGTTTCAGGTGGGAAACCAGATCGAGAAACGGTGCTTCGCGTTCCTGCTGAAATTTCAGGTACTGGTCAGGATTCCAGGTCATGCCAGCAGTCTAGCATGACCTGGAAGTGGGTTTGTTACTACTGCTGTGGTGACAATTCAGAAATCCTGTTACAGCGAATCGGGCTTCATCAGGGTGATGCCCGTATCGGTGTGAATCAGGCGCAACAGGCGGTTGGCGCGTTCCACAAAATGGTCCACATTCTCATAGAGGTACACAATGCGCCCGCTGGACAGGTGCACCTGCAAGCAGCCTTCCCCCAGATCCCGCAGCAGCTGGATGTGGGTTACATTGATCACATCCAGACCAATGGGACCATTGGCTTCCAGGGCAACGTTGGCAAAAATCAGCATACAGAGAGTTTAACAGGAAATTCCTGACAGATTACAAAACTGATCCCTGGTCTCACAAATGCCGGTGGCCTGGCACGGTTTCAGGACTCTGCGTTCTGGTTCAAACCATCCAGATACCCCTTGATGGATTTTGCTGCACCCATTCCCACGCCAGGCACACGGGCAATTTCCTCCAGAGAGGCCGCCTCCAGATCCGACAGGCTGGTGAAATGCTCCAGCAGGGCCTCCTGGCGCTTTTTGCCAATTCCAGGCAGGTCATCGAAGACACTCTTGAACATGTTCTCGCCCCTGAGTTTGCGGTGGTAGGTGATGGCGTAATTGTGCACCTCGTCGCGCACGGCAATCAGTGTGCGCAGGGCCGGGTGGGTTTCTGAGAGGAGCAACTCGCGGTTTTTGCCCACTTCGCTGCCAGAGTCCAGCCACCACTGCGCCCCATAAATGGAAGGCAGAATGATGCGCTCCTCTCGCTTGGCCAGACCGACCACGGGCACCTTCACCCCTGCATCCTTGAGGGCATCCAGAGCCGCATTGACCTGACCACGCCCACCGTCAATGAGCATCAAATCTGGCAGGGGCAGTTTGTCTGACAGGGAGCCCGTAAAGCGCCGGTACACCGTCTGGCGCATGCTGGTGTAATCGTCAGGGTGGTCCAGACCCTGCACCTTGAACCTGCGGTGCTGGCCTTTTCTGGCCCGGCCTCCCTCAAAGACCACCATTCCAGAAACAATGTGGGTTCCAAACAGGTTGCTGTTGTCGTATCCCTCAATGCGCCAGGGGCGATCTGGCAAGGCCAGCAATTCCTTCAGGGCCTCCAGACCCGGATGGTCTCCGCGTTTTTCCAGCAGCAACAGCTCGGATTCCAGGCTGTTCTGGGCGTTGCGCTGGGCCATCTCCACAAGTTCGGTTTTGTCTCCGCGCTGGGGGGTGCGCAGTTCCACCCTGCGGTCCACCTTGTTGCTGAGGAAATCCGTCCACAGTTTCTCGTCTTCAAGTTCGGTGGGCATCAGGATCAGCGGAGGAACGTGGGTGGCCTGGGTGTAGTAATCCTGCAGGAACGCCGTGAGGATTTCTTCTGGGGTGGATTCTGCAGCCCCGGACAGAAAGCGCTTGTCCCGACCAATCACCCGACCTGTCCGCATGCGGAACACCTGCACCATGGCGTACTCACCCGCCACCGCAAACCCCAGAAAGTCCAGGTCCTCCAGGTTCATGCTCATGGCGTGCTGCTCTGCCCCGAACAGTTTCTCAACGGCCTGAATGCGATCCCGCAGGTTTCCTGCCATCTCAAAATCCTGGCGTTTGGCGGCCTCTTTCATCTGCTCTTTCAGGGAAGCCGTCACGGTGGTCACCTTGCCTTCCAGCAAGGCTTTGACATCCTCCACAATGCGCTGGTACTCAGCGGGATCTGCCCGGTTGACACAGGGGGCCAGGCAGCGTCCCATGTGGTAATTCAGGCAGGGACGGGTTTTCTTCTGCATCGGAAAACCACTGTTTTTGCGCAGTGCGAACATGCCATCGATCAGGTTTTTGACCCGGTGCACGGCCCCTGCATCTGGATAAGGACCATAGTAAGAGCCACCATCTTTCACCACCCGCCGGGTGACCAGCAGCATGGGGTAAGCCTCGGCAGTCAGTTTCAGGAAAGGATAGTGCTTGTCGTCTTTCAGGAGCACGTTGTAATGCGGGCGGTGCTGTTTGATCAGGTTGGCTTCCAGCACCAGGGCTTCGATTTCATTGCGGGTGACAATGAAATCCAGGCTGGTTGCGGTTTCGGTGATTTTTCCGCTCTTGCCGCCTGCCTTGAAGTGGCTGGTGACACGGTTTCTCAGGACTTTGGCTTTGCCAATGTAAATGATGGTCTCGCCCTTGCGGAAGATGTACACGCCGGGCTCTAGAGGCAACACGGGAAGGTCGTCAAGACGCACCCCTCCATTTTACATGCTCTTTACGGTGAGAACGTAAACCATATGGCAGAGCAGGGGGTAGGTGTAAAGGCAGAAGGCGGAGCTGAGGGGCGGGAGCAGAAAGCAAAACGCCGAGGGCCCAGAGCCGGGAGCCCAGGGCAATCCCACAAGAAAGCAGACGGTTGCATGGATCTGAAACCCATCTGTGGAAACGTTTTTATCGTGACGTGGAAATCGGAAGGGGTATTTTCCCTCTTCAGGCCTCTGTTTTTATTGTCCGTAAATGCGGGGCTTGAAAAAAATGAGTACAGGTTCTATACTTTACGCAACCGTTTGCATACACATCCAAGAGATGAGCAGGTTTGACACATCTGGAAGGGATGGTCCAGCCGGACCCCCTGAAAGGTTTGTTTGCAGCGGCAGAATCCATCCACTGCACAAAAGGCAGGTTGTCTGGGCTGTTTGGTTTCCAGGGGGCGGCACCCTTCGGGACTGGGCAGCTTTTTCTCTGTCACTCTTTATTCAACAATAATTTCACAAATCACATGAAAAGCAAACTTCAACCTCAACCATCGGTTTTTCCGATGGTCCCGTGACCAGATGCGACACACCACCGATTCACTTCTGGATCCAGGATCCTTATAGTGGGGTCACTGGCTTCACAGCCGCTGCACAGTCACTGGCTGCAGTGGAAAGGCAAACATGACCCGAACCCTCACCTCAAAACCTTTGCTTCCTCCTGTTCCTGCCGCCCTGACCGCCATGCTCTCCATTCAGGCTGGAGCGGCTGTGGCCAAGGGCCTGTTTGCCACCATTGGTGCACTGGGCACCACCAGCCTGAGGCTTGCCCTCGCTGCCCTGATTCTGGGGGCGATCCACCAGAAAGCCCTGCGTTCCCTGGATGTGCAGGGCTGGAAGGCCATTTTGCCTTATGGTCTGGTGCTGGGCATGATGAACCTGACGTTTTACCAGTCGGTGCAGCATTTGCCGCTGGGCCTTGCCGTCACCATCGAATTCATTGGGCCCCTGGGGGTGGCGGTCTTCAGTTCCCGCAAACCCATGGATTACCTGTGGGCGGTGCTGGCCGGGCTGGGCATCCTGCTGATTTCTCCCTGGGCTCCGGGCAGCCGGGTGAGCCTGATCGGCATTTTCTGGGCGGTGCTGGCCGGGGTGTTCTGGGGCCTCTACATCGTGATGGGCCAGCGGGTGTTGAGACAGGTGTCTTCCCGTCAGGCGGTGGCAGGTGGGATGCTGATTGCCTGCTTGCTCCCCCTGCCTCTGGGCCTTTTCACCACCGGAGCAAAGCTTTTTGAGCCTTCCATTCTGCTTTTTGGCTTGATGGTGGCGGTGCTGTCCAGCGCCCTGCCGTACTCGCTGGAAATGGTGGCCCTGAAAGCCCTGCCTGCCCGCACCTTCGGCATCCTGATGAGCGTGGAGCCTGCCATTGCTGCTGTGCTGGGTTTGCTGCTGTTGCAAGAACACCTGACCCCGTTGCAATGGGTGGCGGTGGTCTGTGTGATTGGAGCGTCCATCGGGTCCACCCTGGGCTCCCGCGACACCTCGCACGCAGAAGTGCTTAATTGATCTGGCACAGGCCAGACTTTGCAGAATCTGCCACAATGAACCCTTATGGATGCCGTCAAGACCATCACACAGACCATAGAACAGGCCGGAGGCAGGTGTTACCAGGTCGGAGGTTCCCTCAGGGATGAACTGCTGGGCCTTCCCAGCAAGGACCGGGATTTGCTGGTCACACATCTGGACCATCAGGACCTGAAACGCCTGCTGCCTGGCAAGGTGGGTCTGGTGGGTGCATCCTTCGAGGTCTTCAAAGTGACCCTGGCAGGGGAGACCGTGGATGTGGCCCTCCCCAGAAACGGCCTGGACCTGCCAGACGACCTGCTGCACCGGGATTTCACCATCAACGCCCTGGCCCGTGGCAGCAACGGCGAACTGCTGGACCCCACGGGAGGTTTGCAGGACCTGCAAAACCGCATTCTGCGCATGACTTCAGTTGCCGCCTTTGACCAGGATCCCCTGCGCCTTTTGCGGGCCCTGCGTTTTGTGGCCAAACTGGATTTTGACATCGAACCTGCCACCCTGCAAGCCATGACCGAACAGGTGAAGCTTCTTGATGGGCTGGCTCCAGAGCGCATTCAGGAAGAATGGCTGAGGCTGCTGGCCTGCCCCAATGCAGATGCGGTTCTGAAAGCCCTCAGGCTGGCCAGAGACACTGGCATTCTGGCCCGGCTCTTTCCAGAGCTTGCCCCTTGCATTGGCTTTGAGCAGCACAACCCTCACCATCAGCACACCGTGGACGAGCACATCTTTGCTGCCGTGCATTACGCCGTGCAGAAGAAGTTCAGCCTCAGAACCCGACTGGCGCTGTTTCTGCACGACATCTCCAAACCAGCCTGCTTTACCAGGGGTGAAAACGGAGCAGGTCACTTTTACGACCATGAGCATGTGGGTGCAAAAGTTGCCAGAGATTTGCTCGTCCGTCTGAAATTTTCCACGGCCTGGACAGAAGAGGTCCGAAAACTGGTGCGCAACCACATGCGCCCGCCGCTGCACCCCAGCCGCAAAGCCCTGCGCCGCTTCATGAACGACCTGGGAGACATCTGGGAAGACGCCCTGAACATGCGGGAAGCCGATCTGGCAGCCCACCTGCTCCCAGAAGGTTTTGATCCGCAAGTCTGGTCTGCTGGCATCCGTCAGGATGCGCTTGCCATGCCCCAGGTCGCCACTTTTGATGAACGGCAACTGGCCCTCTCCGGGAACACCATCATGCGGGCTTTTCAGGTGCAAGGGCAGGAGGTGGGCCGCCTGAAACAGCTGGCCGTGCAGGCCATCATTGAAGGGGAACTGGAAAACCAGTCTGAGGCCATTCTGGATTTCTTGCTGCGCCTGACAGAGGAATGAGAGGCTGCAAAACAGGCCTCTCATTCCAAAAGCATGAACCAAACCGACAGGCTCCTGTGCTTTCTGAGGCTGGAAAGCCACCCAGCTCAGAGGTTCCTGACCAGCCAGTCCAGCCAGTTCTGGTGCTCCACACCTGCTCTGGCCTGTTCTGGCAGCAGCTCAAAAAACCTGTGCAAATCTGCCACGCGCTGCAATTCTGCGGGAGTGCGTTCCCATCCAAACCCTCCATCCAGATCCGAGCCCAGGCCAACTTTGTCCCAGCCGATCAGGCCAGCCATGTGTTGGGCATGTTGCAGCAGGTCCGAGAACCCCACAGCATTTTTGGGCATGCCTTTCTTGACCCCGGCCTTGATGAAAGTGTTGAACAGCACCAGCCCAATTCTGCCGTTCAGATCGCCGATTTTCTGGAGCATGGCATCCGAGAGCTGACGGTCGGTGGGCACCAGGGCCTGGGCATTGGAGTGGGAGGCAATCACCTTCTGGTGGATTTCCACCAACTCCCAGAAGGCCTGCTCTGCCAGATGTGAAGCATCCAGGGTCAGGTTCAGTTCCTTGATGGCGTGAACCAGTTCCCGACCTTCAGCGGTCAGTCCTCCGGGGGCATTGGTGCCGCCAGAATAACGGGTGCGTTCCCAGGCCAGACCCACCACCCTCAGGCCCTCCCGGTGCCAGAAGTGCAGGTCTTCAGGTCCTGAAATGGGATCAGCCCCTTCCATCAGCAACACCACGCCCAGAGGGGCATCCTGCGGGTTGTTCCAGTGCTCCAGCAGTTCCTGCCCGGAAGCCAGCAAGCGGATGTGCCCCTGGTCCTGCCAGCGCAGGTAGTGCTCCAGTTGCAACAGGGCCTGTTTTCTGGCTTCCTGAGCAGTGGTGTACCCCTCAGGATGGTCCTTGCTGCTGGGATAGGCCCACAGGGTCCCCAGGCAGGCCCGCACCCCTGCCTCCCTGAGCGCTGCAAAATTCACCATGGCCGTTTCATCGTGCAAAGGCTGAGGAAGGGGACGGGTCAGGTCCCTGCCCTGTACGGCACTGTAAGCCAGATCGAGGTGCGCATCGAAAATCACGCTCCAATCTAACATGCTGGAGTGTGAAGGCAGAAGGCAAAAAGCTGGGGCTGAGGGCAGCCCTCAAGTCTTGCTGAGGGACGTCCCGGAGCGACCCAGCGCGAAGCAGGCCTGCAAGCGCGTAGTAGGGTCAAGAAGGCACACTTTGAGGGGCAAGACGAAGGCAGAAATTTGTGGGTCCCGTTGCAGGAGGGTGCTGGCCTTTTTGATCAAGCAAGAAAAAACCTCCCAGAACTTCCTGGGAGGTTGGTGGCCCATCAGCAACAACTTTTAGTCCTTGATGGTCAATCCGAGGTGGTCCAGCACACCATGCAGATCATGAATGGCCTGTGGATCCCGGTTGGCCCGGTCAATCCACAGGGCGGCCATGCCTGCCTGTCGGGCAGCTTCCACGTTTTCCAGTTTGTCGTCCACAAACAGGATCTGCTCCGGGGTCTGTCCCAGCAGCTCAGCCACCTGGGTGAACACGGCCAGTTCAGGTTTGTGCACCCCCAGCGAGCAACTGGCAAAAGCCTGATCGATCAGGTCCTCAATGCCCAGGGCCACCAGGGTGGGTTCCATGCTGGGAAGGGTGTTGGAGAGCACGGCAGTGGTGTAGCCGTTTTGCTTGAGGATTTTCAGCACCTGCTCGGTGTCCTGGTAAGAGCGCAGGAACGCCCAGTAAGGGTAATGCTGGTGGATTTTCTGGGAGGTTTCCAGGGGTACATTCATGCGGGAAGCCAGTTCCTGACAGTACTGCTGCCAGAAGACCTCCTCGTCTGCAGGGGTGCGCAACTGGGGCCAGGCGCTGTCACTGGCAGCCCACTGCTCCTGCATGGCTTTCAGGACCTGCCGGGTGTTGAGTTCAGGGTGGTGTTGCAAAACCATTTGGGCGGCCTCCTGATACACAGCGTGATCGGAGTAGCCCAGGGTTTCGTCGCGGTCAAAGAGAACAGTCTGGATCATTCAGAGAAAGGGAAAGCTGCGGCCGAGCGGGGAGGAAGGGACAGGTGCAGGTAACCACCAGAGCCGCTGAGTTTGGCGTCCTGACCGAACATGTCCTGGGTTAAGGGGGATTGCACATTCATCTTCAGGCTGAAGGTGCGCCGTTCCTTCCCATTGTGCCAGACCACCAGCACTTTTTCTGTACCACTGTCACGAATGAACAGCAAGAGTTCTTCCCCATAGGCAGAAGGCACCTCCAGCAGTTTTAATGTACCTCTGGACAGGGCTTCGCTGGATTTGCGCACCGCAATGGCCTTCTGGGCCACCGCGTAGGTGGCTTTTTCAGCTTCGGTCCACTGGTCTTCAAAACGCATGTCCTTGCGGTTGTCTGGGTCGTTGCCTCCCCGCATGGCAATTTCGGTGCCCTGGTACAGCACGGGAATGCCCCGCAAAGTCATCAGGGCACGGATGCCGTACTGGGTGCGCCTGGTTCCTTCCGCTTCAAACAGGTTGCCCGAGGCAAAACGGGTCACATCGTGGTTGTCCAGAAACACTGCAAGTTCTGCAGGATTGACGTACTCTTTGTCCTGGTTCAGGATGGCCCGCACCTGGGTGAATCCTGCCCCTTTCATCACGGTCTGGTTGATGGCTTCCCGGAGGGGAAAATCAAACACGCTGGTCAGGCCCAGTTTCTGGAAGGAAGCCACTTTCTGCACGCTGACCGTCTCGAACACCTCTCCGAGGGTGAACACATTGTTCTTCTGGTCCTGGGCAGCAAGGTCCTGAATGAAATTGGCGGGCACATGCCGGATGGCGTCATAGCGGAAACCATCCACGCCCAGCCCTTGCCAGAACAGGTCGTTCTCAAGCAAGAACTGTTTCACTTCAGGTTTTTCCTGCTTCAGGTCCGGGAGGCCAGCAAGAGGACAGAACACTTCGGGGTTGCCCAGGCTTTCACAGCCCGTTCCGTGGAACCATTCGGGTTTCTCTTTTGGCAGGCTGGCCTCATAACCGGTGTGGTTGATCACCTGATCCAGGATGATTTTCATGCCGTTGTCGTGCACGGTTTTCACCAGAATCTGGAAGTCTTCCAGGGTGCCGAAGTGCGGATCCACATTGCGGAAGTCTGCAGGCCAGTACCCGTGGTAGCCTGCCGTTCCGAAAGAGTTGATGGGTTGCTGGGTGTAGATGGGGGTGAGCCAGAGGGTGGTCACCCCCAGGCTTTTCAGGTAGGGGATTTTTTGCAGAATGCCTTTGAGGTCGCCACCATGCCATGCACGCAGGTCATCCTTGTTGACCGCTGCGTTGTTGCTGGTGTCTCCATCGGCAAAACGGTCCACCAGAATCTGGTACACCACTTCCCCTTGCATGCTGGTAGCGCTTCCAAACCCGGCGCAGAGCGCCGCCAGAATCATCCATTTTTTCATGGTTTCATGATAAACCGCGGGTGCTGCACCTGACAAACCCAGATGACACAAAGTCCATGACGGTTCTCCTGCAGTTCCAGAAACCAGAACATGAAAATCAGACAGGGAATTCCCTGTCTGATTTGTTGTCCAAATTGTTGTCTGATTTTCTGATTTGCGGATAGGATCATTTGCCGAGATCCAGGTTGATGCCGCCATTGCCGCCCACGCCAATGTCCACGCCACCGGAACCGTTGCCAGAGTTGCTGCCAGCCCCCACGCCCACACCAACACTCACACCAACACTCACACCAACACTGTCAGAAGCGCTGCCAGAGCTGGCAGAACCGCTTTCAGAAGTGGAGGTGTTGCCAGAGCTGCTGGTACTGCTGCCACTGGCATCCAGAGCAGTGTTGCTCTTGGCAAACAGAGACACCAGTATGGTGGTTTTGCTGTTGTAGGTCACCAGCAAGGCCTGCAACTGGGTGCTGGCATTGATTTTGCCTGCCAGTTTGAATTCCTGTTTGCTGCCGGTTTTGCTGCTCACCACCACAGTGGTGGCCAGCTTCAGGTCGCCTTTGACCAGCAGTTTTCCATTGGAATTGTAGGTTCCAAGGGTGTTTCCTTTGCTGTCGATCACAGACACGGTACTGGTTTTCAGGTCTGCACTGAAATCTGCATTACTGAAATCTGCCTTGAGGTTGCTGGAAGCAATGGTGCTCTGGGCACTGGCGGCCCCCAGAATCAAAGTGGCAATCAAAAATGAGGTGTGTTTTTTCATGGTGTTGCTCCTTTCGCTGTCTCAGACTATAGACGCTGAATCTGACAGTTCCTCAAGGAATCCCTAAAGCGAAAATGAAGCCCTTTTCAGCGTGATTTCATGCTGGGTGCAAAAGGTCGGTGTTCCAGATGAGAAAAACCTTCTGGAAACCTTGAAGCAGCTCAGCTTCATGGCAAATGTGTCATGATGGCTGGGGTGCATTTCTTTCATGGCTGAATCTGTAGAAACACACTCCAGAACAAACAATCCTGTGGTGGGCCGCTATGCCCCCAGTCCCACCGGTCACATGCATCTGGGGAATGCCCGAACGGCACTGCTGGCCTGGCTGCATGCCCGCTCGCAAAATGGGCGTTTCATTCTGCGTTTTGAGGATCTGGACCACACCCGCGTGCGTCCCTACGCTTATGATTCCATTCGCTCTGATCTGGAGTGGCTGGGTCTGGACTGGGATGAGGAATTCATCCAGAGCGAGCGCATCGAACTCTATGATCAAGCCTTCAAGAAGCTGGACACCTATCCCTGCAGTTGTTCCAGAAAAGACATTCTGGAATCCGCATCAGCTCCACATGGGGCTGAACTGGTGTACCCCAGCACTTGCCTGAAAGGCGGCTTCAGGTCAGACCGTCCCTTTTCCTGGCGCTGGAAAGTGCCCGATGTGACCGTGACCCTCCAGGACCATCTGGCCGGAACCCTGACCCAGCATTTGCCCTCAGAGGTCGGAGATTTTGTCCTCAGGCGCAACGATGGGGTTTACGCCTACCATCTGGCGGTGGTGGTGGATGATGCCCGGATGGGAGTGACAGAGGTGGTGCGGGGTTTTGACCTTTTTGCAGCCACACCCAGACAGGTCGCATTGCAGCAAACCCTGGGGTATTCCGTACCGGAGTACTGGCATGTTCCCCTGATGAAAGACTTTCAAGGTGTAAGGTTGGCCAAAAGAAATGGCGCGCCCTCCCTGCATGATTTGCGTAACAATAACATTAACCCGAGTGCGATTGTGGCGGAGTTGACAAAGAGTTTAGGGTACGATGCACCCGGTCCAATTTCACCAATGGACCTTGTTTCAAGTCCTCTAGCAAAGTTAGACAATTGGTATAAGAAATCGGTTGACAACTGGCTATAGTGTCTCACATGACCGAAGAATTGAACATCCCGACCTTTGCTCTGCCTGACGCCAGAGGACGGTTTGACGAATTCGGCGGGCGTTACGTCCCCGAGACCCTGATCCCTGCGCTCGACGAGTTGAACAAAGCCTACCAGCAAGCCAAAGAGGACCCCGAGTTCCTCAAAGAATTCCAGTACTACCTGCAAGAATTTGTGGGTCGCCCCTCCCGCCTGTACTTCGCCCGCAACCTCACCGAGCACCTGGGCGGAGCCAAAATCTACTTCAAACGGGAAGACCTCAACCACACCGGGGCCCACAAAATCAACAACACCATCGGACAGGCGCTGCTTGCCAAACGCATGGGCAAAAAACGCATCATTGCAGAAACCGGAGCCGGACAGCACGGGGTGGCCACCGCCACCGCCTGCGCCCTGTTCGGACTGGAATGCGTGGTGTACATGGGGGCAGAAGACATCCGCCGCCAGAACCTCAATGTCTTCCGCATGAAACTGCTGGGGGCAGAGGTGCGCGAAGTCACCAGCGGAACCTCCACCCTCAAAGACGCCACCAACGAAGCCATCCGCGACTGGGTCACCAACGTGCGCGACAGCTTCTACATCCTGGGCTCTGTGGTGGGACCCCACCCTTACCCCATGATGGTGCGCGACTTCCAGAGCATCATCGGCGAAGAAACCAAGAAGCAACTGAAAGAACTCGAAGGCCGCGAAGTCCCCGATGTGGTCGTCGCCTGCGTGGGTGGCGGAAGCAACGCCATCGGACTGTTTGCCTCTTTTGCCTACCTTCCTGAGAACGAACGCCCCCGCATCATCGGGGTGGAAGCCGCAGGAGAAGGTGTCACCACAGGCCGCCATGCTGCCAGCGTTTCCGGCGGAAAAGTCGGGGTGCTGCACGGCTCCAAGATGTACCTGCTCTATGACAACGACGGCCAGATCATTCCTGCCCACTCCATCAGTGCAGGTCTGGATTACCCTGGCATCGGTCCAGAGCACTCTTATTACGCCAAAGCAGGCATTGCTGAATATGCCCCCATCACCGACGATGAAGCCCTGGAAGCCTTCCAGAAATTCACCCGTCTGGAAGGGATCATTCCTGCCCTGGAAACCAGCCACGCCATTGCACAGGTGTTCAAGACGGCTCCCACCCTCTCCAGAGACCAGATCATGGTGGTGTCCCTCTCTGGACGCGGCGACAAGGATGTCACCGAAGTGATGCGCCTGATGGAACTGCAGCAAAAAAAAGTTGAGGTGAATGCATGAACCGCATTCAGAACGCCTTTGATCAGGCCAAAAAGGAAGGCCGTGCTGCCTTCATCCCCTACCTGCCCGCCGGATACCCCAGCAAAACCCAGTTCGTGAAAGACGCCCTGGAGCTGCTGCAACACGCAGACCTGATGGAAATTGGCCTCCCATACTCTGACCCCCTCGGAGACGGCCCCACCATCCAGCGCGCCACCGAAAAAGCGCTGCGTCAGGGTTTCACCATGCTGGATTTCTTCGAGTCCATCCGGGAAGTGCGCAAGCACACCGAAAAAGCCCTGCTGGTCATGACCTACTACAACCCCATCCTGGCCTGGGGCGAAGAAGCCTTCATCCGGGACGTCAAAGCTGCAGGCATCGATGGCCTGATCCTGCCTGACCTTCCCCCGGACGAAGCCGACACCCTGATTCCTCTCGCCGAGAAGCATGACGTGAAACTCACCTTCCTGATTGCCCCCACCAGCACCGCCGAGCGCGTTCAGGTGGTCGCCCGTGCCTGCACCGGCTTCGTTTACGCCGTCAGTGTGGTGGGCGTGACCGGAGCCCGTTCTGGAGAAGCCCTCTACGAGGTGCCCGATCTGGTCAAACTCGCCAGGAAGCACACCAGCATTCCTGTGGCTGTGGGCTTCGGGGTCAGCGACCGGGCCAGTGCCGCCAAAGTCGCAAGTGTGGCAGACGGGGTGGTGGTGGGCAGTGCCTTCATCAACACCATCGAAAAAGGCGGAGACCTCTCCAGCCTGGCCCGCAACATCGTGGATGGAACGTACAAAGCGTCCTGAGATCCCATAAACCAACCCGGAAGCGTCCTGCTTCCGGGTTTTTCTTGTTTAGAACATCAGGACCACCAATATCTGCTGGAATAAATAAGAAGCCAGAATTGCAAAATGACCACAGAAGGCAAATAAGACCACCACATTCCCTTCAACTTCATTTTTCTCCACTGCAGGCCGTTGACCACCAGGATGATCATTGCTGCAAGCAACCAATTCGACATGGACAATAAAAGATGAAAAGTGTGTCCTTTGGGCGTGTTGACTTGCAAATTTCTGAGGATGACCACACCGAGCGCAAAACAGAACAAATTGCCTGCCAGAATCCTCGCGATCTGTTGGATAGAGACCTGATGGATCGACAGGCAAATGAAAATCAAAAAAGCCGTTGGAAAGGCCCAAAAGTTTAGAGGCATGACTCCAGTTTATGGCATTCTGTCAAAATCGCCCCAGTCAACTTCAGGTGACCTGATGCACCGGAATCACCAGCAGTTTACTCTGCCCATTTTCCTGGTAACTGAACTCAATGGATTCCAGACGTTCCGATTCCCCCACATCGCGGTTTTCGCTGCGGGTGTAGGGGTCCATGGCCACATTGCGGACCGGTTCTTCGGCAATGGATGGCTCCTGAGAGGGGTCTGCCTGCACGTCACCTGTGTGCGGATTGTTCAAAGCAAACGTTGTACCGCAATGCTTGCAGGTAAAGTCATTGACATCGGTGACCTGCGTGAGGGAGAGGGGCAGTTCACGACCACACACCGGACAGTTGAGGGGTTCCATAAATCCTCCAGATGAATCAGAAGTGAAACCAGTATAGGAGGAAGCGGCTGTTCTCCCTGTGGGAATTCCCCTGATCTGAACTTCCCCTCTGAACTTCTGGCCCCACCTTTTCCGTAAAGTAAAAAGAGGAGATCCCTGTGACCGAAACCCAGCTTTATGACACCATCATCATCGGAGGAGGTCCTGCAGGACTGACTGCCGCACTGCACCTCGCCTTCCACAAAAGAAAAGTGCTGGTGATTGACCGCCGCACCGGACCCCTCTGGTACACCACCACACCTTTGTGGAACGTTCCCGGATTCATTGGAAAGCCCGGAGTGACCATCCAGAAAACCCTGCTGAAAGAAGCCCAGGAAGCCGGAGCAGAAAGTGTGAAAGACAGTGTTGTTTCTGTCTCTGGCACCGAAGGCAACTTCACCGTGACCGGAGAAAAAGGCACCTACCAGGCCAGAACCCTGCTGCTGGCCACCGGAGTGGCCCGTCACCATCCGCTGGTGAATGGGGATTTCGAGCCCTGGTTCAAATATGCTGCCAAGGGCAACACCTATTACTGCCCCGACTGCGAATCTCCCGAACTGCTGGGTCAGGATGTGGTGGTCATCGAGGGCCGCAACCCCAATGGTGCAGTGTCCCAGGCCACTTACCTTGCAGAATTTGCTTCACGGGTGCGTTTGCTGCTCACCGGACCCACCGAATTCAAACCCGAATGGGAAGAGAAACGCAAGAAACTGGGCTTTGAGGTGATCCACGGATCCATTCAGGACGTGGACGGTGCAAAAGGCAAGGTCAACGCCCTGATTCTGGACGATGGCACCCGCCTGGAAGCCGACGCTTACTATGTCTCCAACCCCAAATTCCCCAGAAACGATCTGGCGGTGCAACTCGGGGCTGAAACTGGGCAGAGGGGGCACATCCTCACGGGACCCCGTGGACAGGTGCGCAAGGCGGGCGGGCACGACCATGACTTCATTGCGGGCGTGTGGGCGGCGGGGGACGTGCAGCCGCAGACCCAGCAGGTCACCATCGCCATGGGATCGGGCAACAAGGCTGCCGTGATGATCGACCAGCACCTCACCCATGAGCATGTGCGGCAACTGGGAAAACAGCCCATCCAGGTCGGCACCGACGACTGAGCCAGATCGAGCGGCCCATCAACTCAAAATCCTCACCTTTCCCCCAATTGTGCTTTCCCAGACGTAATACCATGCCTGTGTGACCTCGAATTCAGGCAAATCTGACCCGGCCAAAACGGAAAAGGCAGATCTGGGGACCCAGTGGAAGGACCTGAAAGCCACCCTGATCCTGGTGTGGGAAACCGCGCCGGGTCAGGCTTTCTTGCTGGTTCTGCTCAGCGTGGTGCAGGCGTTCCTTCCTGCAGCCAGCCTGTGGGTCTCCAAACTCCTGCTGGATGCAGTGACCGCAGCGATCTCCAGAGACCTCAACAACCTGACACAACTCATCGAGATTTTGCTGTTGCAGGTGGGGATTGGCATTGTGGGCAGCCTGCTTTCCACCTGGCAGGGACTGGTGCGGGAACTCTTTGCAGACAGCCTGCAAAACCGCATCTCCCGCAAGATCCTCAGCAAGGCCAGCGAACTGGAAGTTGAGCGCTTTGAGAATGCCGAAACCTACGACGCCCTGCAAAACGCCTACAGGGAGGTGGGTTCCAGACCCCTGGGGGTGCTCACGCAGGTGATCTCTCTTGGGCAGGCCCTGATCACCCTGGCTTCCATCAGTGCCCTGATGTCCCGTCTGGGCTGGGCCATTTTGCCCCTGGTCTTGCTGGCCACGGTGCCCACCGTGTGGGTGTCCAGCAAATTCGGGATGGAAGGTTACCGCATGATCCGCCGCCGCACCCACGATGCACGGGTGCAGAATTACCTGGGCAGCATCCTCACTTCAGACACGCTGGTCAAGGAGGTGCGGCTCTTTCACTTCGAGCCTTACCTGCTGAACCGCTGGCAGGAGTACTACCAGAAATTCCGGGCCCAGATGGTGCCCCTGGTGCGCACCCGCAGCCTGTGGGGCCTTTTTGCCTCCGTGTTTTCTGCGCTGGTGATTGCTTACGCCACCTACCTGATTTTGCGGCGGGCGGTGGATGGACAGATCACCGTGGGGGATTTCTCGCTGTTCATTCTGGGGATCAGCCAGGTGCAGGGGCAGTTCTCCACGCTGCTGAACGGATTTTCCAGCCTGTACCAGAACGTGGTTTACATGCGCAACCTCTTTGAGTTTCTGGAGCTCCCTGCCCGTGATCTGGATGCCGGTCAGGATTTCACAGGCACCATCGACAGCCTGGAATTCCAGCAGGTCAGTTTCCGCTACCCGTTCACGGACAGGGACATCCTGAGAGGGGTGAGTTTCCGCATCGAGAAAGGCCACGCGCTGGCTCTGGTGGGGGAGAACGGGGCAGGGAAAACCACCATCGTGAAGCTGCTGACCCGCCTCTTTGAACCCACCTCGGGGTGCATCCTGATCAATGGGCAGGATGCCCGCACCTTCAGCATTCGCAGTTTGCAGCAGGCCATGAGCATCATCTTTCAGGACTTTGGGCAGTACCAGATGACCGTCAGTGAGAACATCGCCCTCAGTGACCAGGGGATTGCTCTGCAACCAGAGCGCATTGCTGGTGCTGCAGAAACCGCTGGAGCCCACTTCATTGAAACCCTGCCGGGCCAGTTTGAGACCCAGCTGGGGCGGCTTTTTACCGGGGGCCGTCAGCTTTCCGGGGGGCAATGGCAGCGCCTGGCCCTCGCCCGCCTGTATTACCGCAAAGCCTCCCTGCTGGTCTTCGATGAGCCCACCGCTGCACTGGATGCCAACGCAGAATTTGAAGTGGTGGAAGCCCTCAGAAAAGAAGCCCATTCCCGCATCACCGTAATCATCTCCCACCGCTTCAGCACCGTGCGACTGGCCGACCACATCATCGTGCTGGAAAACGGGGTCATCACCGAAAGCGGTTCCCACAGCGAACTTCTGGCCCAGGGTCAGACCTACGCCCACATGTACAGTTTGCAGGCCAGGGGCTACCAGGGGTGAGAGACCACGAAAAAGAGCGCTTCTGGCGCTCTTTTTCATTGTGGAATTTGGGAGATTCGTCTTACTTGGTGCCTCTGGCCGTCACGTGAACGCCGCTGGAAGTGGAAATGGTGACATCTATATGCGTCAGTGTGTTGATGCACGATACCCCTGTGACCTGGGCAGGCAAAACCGTGTCAAATGTTTCTGCGCCTGAACGCAGGGTGAGGTTGGGCAGGTTCACAATGCACACGGCATCTGCACCATTGGAGGAGGGATTGTTGACCTCTAAAGCATACATGTTGTTGGCCACCAGACGGGCGAGGTTCTGGGCCACCACAAAATCAGGGCTCTTCAGGACTTTTGCGGTGACGGTCTGGCCGGTGGTTGTGGACAGGGTCACGGAAAATTCATTGATGGTGTTCAGGCACACCAGGCCGGTGACTGGTGCAGGTATCGCCAGACTGGTGATGGTTGCGCCAGAGGCAACAGTCAGGGTTCCATCGATGTATGAGCAGACGACATCATCCCCTGTGGCAATGGGATTGTCTGCTTCCAACTGTTGCATGGCGGCGATGGCTTTGAGGCCAATGGCCCGGACTGCTGCTTTGACCGGATCTTTCTGGGCTTTGACTTCAACAATTTGCCCATTCGAGGTGCCAATGGACACCCAGAATTCCGTGCTTGAGTTGACACAACTCAACGTGGAAACCAGCACTGGAGCCGCAATGTTGAGGGTGCGTTTCTGTGCTCCTGAAGTGACAATGACCTGTGAACTCTTGGTGCTGCAAACAGCATCCATGCCGTTGGTGTAGGGGTTTGCTTCTTCTGCGGATGCCATGGCTCCCAGAATGTTGGTGGCTGCAGCACGGGCAAGGGTTTTGGAGGTGTTCTTTGGAGCGGTCAGGGTGACGCTCTGACCATCAGAGGTGCCCACTTTGACCTGGAACTGGGTGAGGGTTCCTCCACTGCAGTCGATCAGGTTGATGGGGGCAGGTGCACTGAGGATGCGCTGCTGGGTACCAGAACTCACCCAGACTTTCTGAACAGAAGAAGCATAACCACAGCTGATGTCATTGCCGTTGGAGGTGGGATTGTAAGCTTCCACAGCAGCCATGGCCGTGAGAATGTTGGTGGCCACCGTTCGGGCAATCAGTTTTGCTGGATTTTTTGGGGTTGCCACTGTGTAAATCTGGTTTCCGATGATGGTGGTTACAGCAAAAAGGGTGTTGGTGGAGGTGCAGACCACATCGGTGATGGGGGCTGCAGCACTGACCACCAATTTCTGTGCCCCCGAGGCCACAGCCACCTGACCATTGGTGTAGTAACAGCTGGCATCCTGTCCATTGCTGGAAGGATTGAATGCTTCCACGGCAGCCATGGCATAAGCGATGTTGTTGGCTGTGGTGAATGCAAAGGCTTTTTCCTGGTCTGCAGTGGCATTTTTCTGGATGCCCAGTCGGTCAGAAGATGGAAGAAAGATGTCCAGATTGTTTCCTACACTGCCAGCCAGGACTTCTGTGCTCACGCTCTGTGCCGGAGCCTGTGGGGTGGGGAGGGTGCTGCAGGCCGTGAGGCCCCCAAGTCCCAGCAAGACACCGATTTGTAAAGCTCTTGCGGGTTTGAAAGACGTGAAAGCAGTGTGAACCATACGCTTTTGCATCATGTTCTCCTTGATCCCCAGATTTTGATTGCCTGGGGAGATTTTGGTATTGCAGAAAGGGTTTGATTTGTCCTCTGCTTCATCACTATAAAATGAGAAAACTTTCAGGTTTCTTAACAGAATCCTAAATGCAGGTGAATTTTCAGAAACACTGCTCTGCTGCCACAAAAAGCCCTTTTGATTTTGGAAAAACCCTGCTGATTTCAGTTTGGTTTCAGAATTTAAGAGGATGTGGGATTCAGGTGAAGGCTTCACCTGGAAAAACAAAGTCCTGGAAATCAAACAGGGCAAGCAGATTTGACAAAGCTGGTTTCTTCAGTTTCAACTCAGAAGATTGTCCATGCAACTTCCCAGTGTGACCAGAGCGCGGGCGGGAAAGAAGATTCATTTATAAAATAAAAAATTCACAAATCAACGGAAGATCAGTTCAATTCACAACCGCTCCAGCCCTGCCCTCTGCCAAACTCAGGTAGACTACAGCTGCAAATCAGTTTACAATCAGTTTAATCTCACTCACGGCAGGGAGCCCCATGACAAGGCAGTCAGGACGGATCAACTTGGTAGGCTTCAACGGACGGGTCGAACTGGTGCAATTCGGAGCCAGTGTGGAAGTGCGTGGATGTGGCCGCCTGGACGATGCAGGTTCCATCATCCGGGCTTACTTTGCAGGCAAGGACCTCATCTACGAGGGAAGCTGCAAATACCCCGATGGTGAAATCCGTCAGGTGCGCATCCCCATCACCCTGTGGAATCCAGATTTGATTGCAGACCAGGCCCGCAAAGCCCGTGAAGTGTTCTTTGAATCCCTGGGGACTGCGCTAGACCCCAGTCCTGCCTGACATCTGCTGATGCACCCCCACCAGCAAAGTCTGGGCCGTTCTCAACTGGGCTTCGGAAGGCTCATTTTCCAGCACCAGCAACACCTGCTGCACCACAGCCCTGGCTTCTGAGAACTGGGCTGTTTCAAACACCTGTGGCACATGCAAGGGGGTGGTCAGGTGCACTTCTGGAAACAGCAACTCAATGGCCAGCTGCAAATGATTGAGGGGCTGCTCAAGAGAAGGCAACTCTGGGTTTCCAGTCTGGTTCAAAAACTGCCTGAGGTGCTGGATCGCAATGGTGGTGATGTCTTTGGTGGTCATGGTGATCCCATTTCAGACGATTTTTTGTTTCCCTGCTGTACCAGAATTTACAGCAGATCCCCAGCCTCCTACTTTGGTCTGAGGACACCGCCTGCCCGCTCCCCTAAAGTGGCATCATGATGAGTGTGCAGTCCAACCCCAATCCTTCTGGCCCCCTGAGTGGCTATTTTGCTGAACTGTTCAGCCTGATGAGTTACCAGCGCATGCTGTATTTGCTGTGCAGCTTTCCGCTGGGCATCCTGTACTTTGTGGTGATGGTCACCGGCTTCTCGCTGGGCCTTGGCATGCTGGTGCTGGTGCTGGGTTTTCCCATCTTCATGGGCACCTTCTGGCTGATTTTGCGCTTCGCTGACAGTGAAAGGGCCATGGCGGGCCTGCTGGGCCAGCGCCTGCACCGCGAAAAACCCCTGATTCAGGCCTCGGGTTTCATGGGATGGGCCAGGGCCACCCTCAGCGATGCCGGGACCTACAAGGCCCTGCTATACGCCCTGCTGAAATTCCCCCTGGGCATCCTGTCTTTTGTGGTGCTGGTGACCCTGCTGTCCCTCAGTGTGGGGTTGCTGTTTCTGCCGGTGTCCCAGATTTTCTACCCCTTGCCCATCTATTTTGGCACCAGCCCTGTGGAAATGACCCCCCTGAACTGGGTGTTGTGGGAAGTGGTGGCCGTGGCTTTCACGGTGCTGTCGTTCAGCCTGATCAACCTGCTGGCAGAAGGCTGGATGCTGCTGAACCAGGCCCTGCTCACCGATTACGGTGAGGCGAAACAGGCCCAGCAGGAAGTGCAGGCCCTGAAAAACACCAGCAGTGCCGTGGCCTACAGCGGTTCCCTGGAAGACACCCTGTCCCACATTGCAGGTCAGGGCATGCAGGCCCTTGCGGCCTCTGCACTGGCCCTCACCGTCAAAGAAGGCAGCAGCTGGAGTGTGGGCGCTTCCCGCAACCTTCCCACTCCTTTTGTGCGGGCCTTCCCAGAAGCCCGTCCCAGGCTTTCCTTGCCCCAGGACCTCCTTCAGGGCCGTGCCCACATCGAAAAGAATTACCTGACCTCCTGGAAACAGGACACCCTGCTCGAAGTGCTGGTGCAGGACCTCCCGGATGGCAGTCTGGTCACGGTGCCCATGATGTACCAGTCGGAACTGCTGGGGCAACTCCACGCTTTCTACCGCCGTGGCAGCACGCCCACCCAGCGGGAACTGGAATTCATGGCAGCGCTCGCCGATCAGGGGGCCGTCGCCATCGAGACCTCACAGCTGATCGAACGGGTGCAGGCCCAGGCCTCCCAGCAGGAACGCCAGCGGCTGGCCCGCGAACTGCACGACTCGGTGGCGCAGGCGCTGTACGGCATCACCCTGGGGGCCAAAACCGCCAAAGGCTGGCTGGAACGCGATTCCGAAAAAGTCAAGGAAAGCCTGGATTACGCCATCCAGCTGGCAGAAGGGGGCACTGCTGAAATGAAAGCCCTGCTGTTCAGCCTGCGGGAAGATGCCCTGGATGAAGGAGGCCTCTGCGAAGCCCTCGCCCGGCTGGCCCACGCCATGAAAGTGCGTTACGGCCTGCAGATCCACACCGAACTTCCCTCTGAACCCTCCATCCCGGCTGCACGCAAACACGCCGTGTACCGCATTGCCCAGGAAGCCACCCACAACGCCGTCAAACATGCCCGGGCCACCGAGATGACCCTCACCTTCAAAGCAACCGCACTGGGCTGGGAACTGGACATTCAGGACAACGGCAAGGGCTTTGACCTTGCAGAGACTGCTGGAGGCACCCTGGGACTGAAGAGCATGCGTGAACGGGCCGAGGTTCTTTCTGGCACCCTCACCATCTCCAGCCAGCCCGGACAGGGCACCCGCATTCACCTCGCATTTCCCCTCTAAGGAGCACCCCCATGAAACAGATTTCCGATCAGAACCCCATGCAAAATCCCGTGAAAACCCCTGCCCTAGAGCACCGCCCTGACCCCCGCGTGACCCGCATCCTGATCAGCCTTCTGGTGATGGTCGCCGGAGCCGCCCTGCTGAAAACCACCGTGCAAGTCAACCCCGCCAGCAACAGCCTGCTGAATCAGGACTTTCAGGAACCCCTGGCCGGACTGCAACAGGCCAGCCTGACCTTCCGCACCGAAAGCACCGATCTGCACATCGAAGGCGGAAACACTTCTGGGCTGCTGGAAGCCACCTACTCTGGACCCAAAGGGGCCAGCATCGAACGCAATGGAAGCACCAGAGGCAGCACGGCAGACCTGCGTTTTGAGGAGCATTACCCCAGAGGTTTCCGTGCCCCCTTCTCATTCGGGTATTACGCTCCCAAATTGCAGGTGAACCTCTCAGACCAGATTCCCCTGCAACTGGCGGCCAGCACCGCCTCCGGCGACCTGAATTTGCAACTGGAGCAACTGCAACTCTCTGGTCTGAAAGCCAGCACCGTCTCTGGAGACCTGAACCTCACCCTCCCAGAAGCATCCGAAATGGAGGTGCACCTGAAAAGCACCAGCGGAGAAGTGCAGGTGGGCACCGAAGCCGAACAGGAACGCAGTGCGTCCAGTACCGGAACTTTTGAGTCCAGCACCATCAGTGGCAACCAGAAGCTGGACCTGAAAGACACCCACTTCCGGCACATCCTGGTGACCGCAAACTCGGGTGACCTGGCCGTGCAGCTTCCTGCCAGCAACCGCCTGAAAAGCGAAGTGCGCAGCATCTCCGGAGATCAGGTGGTTGAATTGGATGGTCTCTCAAAAGGCACCCTCACCCTGCTGAGCACCAGCGGAGACATCACCCTGACCCTCCCCGAGAACATCAATGCTGAAATCAGCACCGCAACGGTCTCAGGAGATGTGTACCCCGATGGATTCGTGCAACGCAGCGGCGGCATCTACCAGCTGGGCAACGGCCCCGCCGAACTGACCATCCAGATCAAAACCGTCTCAGGAGACGTGCACCTCAGCACCCAGGGAGGCTTCTGAAATGGTGCGGGTGCTGCTGGTCGACGACCACGATGTGGTGCGGACAGGCCTCAAGATGTACTTCTCCCTGGACCCTGAAATTGAAGTGGTGGCCGAGGCCAGCAATGGCCAGGAAGCCCTGGAAAGAATCCCCGAATGTCAGCCTGACGTGGTGATCATGGATCTGATGATGCCCGTGATGGACGGGGTGAAAGCCACCAGAGAGCTGCGCAAACTGCACCCTGGCATTGAGGTGCTGGCCCTCACCAGCGCCCTGGAAGAACACCGCATCCACGCCGCCATTGAAGCCGGAGCCATCGGATACATGCTCAAAGACGCAGGAGCAGAAACCCTGGTGGAAGCCATCCACGCCGCTGCCAGAGGAGAGGTGCGTCTGCACCCCGAAGCTGCAAAGAGACTGGTGCGGGAATTCCGCAGCCCACAAATGCGCGAAAACCTGACAGGGAAGGAAACCCTGATTTTGCAACTGATTGCACGGGGCCTCACCAACAAGAACATCGCAGAGCAGCTGGAGGTCAGTGAAACCACCATCAAAACCCACGTGTCCAGCCTGCTCAGCAAACTCAACCTGAATTCCCGCACCCAGGCGGCGCTGTACGCCCTGAAGCACAACATTGCCTCGCTGGACTGAAAACCCAGAAAACACAAAAGGACAGTGTGTGCTGTCCTTTTTTATTGCCCCAGCACAGCCCGCACCACAGCCCGCACATTCTCTTCAGAAGTCACCCAGTGCTCCTCCGAAACCCCGAATTTCAGGTGCTCCCGAACCTGCACCGGATGGCTGGGCGCACCCGATCTGGCACTGAAATGGATTTCCCTCACCCGGGTTTCCTGCAGCAAGGCCAGCACATTCTGGGGACTGACCCCGCTGCCCGCCAGCAGAATGATGCGTCCTCTGGCCTGCCGTTCCAGCGCAGCAATCAATTGCCTTCCTTCAAAAGCCGTCTTTTGCTGCCCGGACGTCAGAATGCGCCTGACCCCCAGCGCCAAAAGTTGCTCCAGCGCACGAACTGGAGTCCTGCACACATCAAACGCCCGGTGAAAGGTCACTGGCAGGTTTCCAGCTGCCCGCACCAACTGCTGCATGGCCTGCACATCCACCTCCCCCTGGCTGTCCAGTGCCCCGAACACCAGACCGTCTACCTCTGCAAAGTGGCAGAACTCGATGTCCGAAAGCATCACCTCAAGCTCAGGCCCCGTGTACAGAAAATCCCCGCTTCTGGGCCGCACCATCACATGCACCGGGAGCCCACAATGCCGCTTCACCTCCCGGATCAGGCCCGCACTGGGCGTGAGTCCACCCTCAATCAGGCTGGAACACAGCTCAATGCGGGTGGCCCCTCCCCGCCGGGCAGCAAGCGCCCCTTCCAGGCTTTCCACGCAGACTTCAAAGTGCATGAGATCAACATAGCAGAAGGCAGAAGGCAGAAGGCAGAAGGCAGAAGGCAGAAGGCAGAAGGCAGAAGGCAGAAGGCAGAAGGCAGAAGGCAGTCTGGGCCTCCACCTTCTGCGCATGTTCAGTTTCTTACCAGTGTGGCACGTGGGCGTTGTAGGTCTCTGTGCAATTGGAGGTGGCGTAGAGCATCTGGCACACCTTGGTGGCGATGGTGCTGGCCGTGGGGGTTTGCTTGAGGAAGTTCACCAGGTCGGTGTTCTGTTTCTCAGCATCTGTAAGCTCAGCGTAAGGATCGGTTTTGATGACGTGCCAGAGCATCATGCCGTCTCCGGGGTTGCTGTGGTCCAGCATGTGCTGGGTGATGTCCTGCACGTTGTAATGGGGGGCCAGGTTCACCAGCTCCTCGCCCAGGGAGGCAGGTTTGATGCCTTGCAGTCGGGTTACGTCGCTCTGGTTCATGCCGAGGGTTCCGCCCCCCCAGCCTTCCTTGGGCACTTCCAGACCGAGGGAGATGCTGGCACTGGTCCACCCGATGTCCCGGTAGTGCTTGTAGGCATCGAAGGTGTGGGTGGGTTGCAGGGCACTGCGGGCATCGTAGGCCATGATGTTGATCAGGTCGATGTTGTGCCCGGCCTGCTGGAAAATGCGGTGGGAGAAGCCTTTCATCTCCTGCCAGCCAGGCTCGTTGCCATAAGGACCACCCGGTGTATAAGCGCCCACGCTGCCTGCGGCAATGCTGACAATTCTGTCGGGCATGGCCCCTTTGATCTGGTTGATCACACTGGCGGTCAGCAGGTCGTAATTGTTGTTGCAGGAGAATTCCGTCTGGATGGTGCCGTGGCACTGGTCGAACAGTTCGAGGTCCACATCCACGCCATCCAGGTTGTAGTCTTCCACGAAGGCTTTCAGGCTGTTCACATTGAAAGCAGACCACTGGCCCAGACCTGCGGTGGCGCCTCCCACAGCCAGCATCACCTTCTGGCCTCTGGCCTGCAGGAGCTGGATGTTCTGCTTTAAAGTCTGGGAGATGCGGTCGTTGCCGCCATACCAGGACCAGAACATCAGCCCGGCCTGACGCACGTTCTCGGAGCCGTGCACGTAGGTCATGTCTGGCGCACCAAAAGACAGCACCAGGTGGGTGTAGAAGCTGGGGATGCGGTCCGGGTGGAAGTTCTCCACGGCCACCCAGGCCGGGAAGTACCCCACAAAAGTGCGGGTCGTGGGAACAGGTCCACCGGTGGGGATCTCCACCTGCACGCTGGTGGTTTCGCTGCTGCCCTGGTTGCCTGAGCCGTCATAGGCGGTGGCACTGTACTGGTAGGTGCCGTTCTGGGCGCTGGTGTTGAACCCATCCAGATGTTCATAGGGGGCATTGCTGTCCTCTGCGACTTTCACCCCGTTGCGGAAGAAGGCCACCTTGCTGATACCCACGTTGTCCTGGGCACTGGCGGTGATTTTCACGCTGCCAGCGCGGGTCAGGTGGCTGGTGTTGCTGCTGACCGTCACGGTGGGGTTTTCAGTGTCTGCTGCGGGAGTGCAGGACAGTCTGTTGATCAGGCACCCGCTGACCGTGCTGAAGACCCCATCCCCCATGAAGAAGGCTTCAATGGTGCTTCCAGCAGGGATGCTGGCCCCGCCCCAGGTGTTGGGTGTGAGCAGGTAAGAACCGTCTGCCTGGGTTTGCAGGTTGCCCGCTGCACCCCAAACAGGATTCTTGGCGGTGGCCCCTCCATCCATTTTGAACTCCACCTGCCAGCCACTGACCGGCTGGGCAGTGAGGTTCTGCAGCTTCACCTTCCCGATGAAACCGCCGTACCAGCTCTGGTGAAGCTCAAAGCTGACTTTGATGGGGCTGCTGACACTCTGGGTTTGCAGGGTCAGTTTTGGAGTCTGCTGAACGGGAGGGGTTTTCTGGCCGCAGCTGGCCAGCAGCAGCATTCCGGTGAGGGTGGCGCAGATCCATCTGGTTTTGATGCTTTGTGACATGGGAATCTCCTTGTGCCTGTCTCGGTTCACCAGGCAGTGACTGAAGTATGCGCTGGAAGGCATGGTTGCTTCGTGGTCTGCTGGAAAGCCGAACAGAACGCCCTGACGGCTCCCATCCTTGCAAAACCCACAAAATCCTTTTCATACCGCGAAAATTCCAGCTGGCCCTTCAATCACGCTGCAATCATGCCCCTTCCTATAACGTGTTTCCCAGAGGACACCCATGAACCATCTCCATGCCCGCATCATCCGAGCCCACCAGGGGCAAACCATCAACAGCCACCTGGAAGACGTGCAACTCAAACTCACTGGCATTGACACCGATGGCAGCTACACCCTGGGTCTGGTGACCACCCAGGTGGGGGGGAGCATTCCTCCGCACCTGCACCACCGGGAAGACGAACTCCTGATTTTGCTGCAGGGAGAACTGGAATGCCTGACCAGTGCAGGCTGGCAGACCGCGCACCCGGGTGACGTGGTGTTTTTCCCTTCAGGGGTGATGCATGCCTACCGCAATGTCTCCACCACCCCCTCCAAACACTGGGTGATTGCCAACCCTGCAGGGGTGGAGGCCTTCTACCAGCAACTGGCCCCCCTCCTGAACCCCATCCCCAGCTTGAGCCACCTCTCCACCCTCAGCCGGGATTACGGCATTGAATTCATGGGTGCCCTGGAGGACCAGTGAGCCGCCCCAGAGTGCCCTCCAGATGGATGTTTGTGGTTCTGCTGGCTTTCTCCTGCCACACGGTTTACCCGCAGTTTGCCCTTTGACTCAAGGGGTTCAGGGCCTCGCGATCACTGCGCATTCCCTGAAATGCGTTTCTCCGGAGACCACTTCTGCACCAGAAAATCCGGCCTGCAAGATCAATTCCACCAGTTCTTCTTCTGAGAACACCTGACAGGTGGATCCTACACCCCCATTGGGCCAGCGGCGTTTTGGCATGAAGGTCAGCACCAGTTTTCCTTCGGGTTTGAGCACCCGCAGGCATTCCTGCAGCACCCTGAGCGGGTCCTGCCAGAAGTACAGGCAGTGCACGCTGACGATGCAATCAAATTGGTGTGCCGAATAAGGCAAAGCTGCAGCATCTCCCTCCTGCACCCGAAGTTGCCCGCCCAGCACCTGCATGAGGTTCCTCCAGCGGGACAGGTTGACCATGCTGTCAGAAACATCCAGCCCGAACACCCTGCCCGTTTTCATTTCCCTTGCCATTTTGCCCAGCAAGAGTCCCGGTCCTGATCCGATTTCCAGCACCTGCTCTGTGCCACACAGCTTCAGCAATGAAAAGGTCCAGTGGATTTCGGGGGCATGCTGTCTGAGCATGTCCTGTCCGACCAGCAGACCCATCAGGCCTCTGGGGGTGCGGTACTGGTCGTCCAGGGAGATGTTCCCCAGTGAAATGCGGTCCAGGGCAGTGGCAATACGTCGGATGAGGTCGGGCATGCAGAAGTCCTTTCCATGAAAGCCTGACCACCAGATTCAAAGCCAGGTCTGAAGAAGTGTCCCCACTTTAGCTTTCAGAGATGCATAGAACAACCTGCAATTTACTGCTCTGTCCATAGGAAACATCTATAAAAGAAACCCTAAAAGCAACTATGCTTGAACCATGGACCAGCTTCTGGCTTTCCACATCCCGGCCCACCCTGGAGAACTGGAAGTCCCACTCCTGCTGGCCCTGGATTTGCTGCGTTCCGGAAGCTTTGTGTCCCTGTTGCCTGCGGCCTGGATCGAAGCAGATGTGCAGGCTGGTGCAGCTCAACATGCAAACCCTGGACATGCCGAGCTGGGTGTGGGGTGTGTGGGTTGAGGCTCCAGCCACCCACAGGATTGCAGCAGCGCTTTCTGGAATTGCTGTCCAGTCAGACCTGAAAATCTATGCACAATGGCCTACACCACAGCTCCCTCCCAGAGCTGACATGCGCATGCAACAGCAAAAATGCTCCCGCCTGCACCTTCTACCCGTGAACGCTTAAGGTCACCGTCACGGCAGCTGTAGGCACGCTCTGCTAGCATGAAAACGATTCCCATGACTGCTCTGACCTGGCACTGCTCCTTTTTCGGCGTTCCGACCCTCTTTTCTGCAGAACACACCCAGTTGCTGGAGCGCAAGACGGCGGCCCTGCTGGCCTACCTTGCGCAGGAAGGACCCACCACCCGGGCGCAACTGATCGCCCTGTTGTGGCCGGACACCCGGGAGGCCGCAGCCCGCAACAACCTGGTGCACCTGCTGCGCAAACTCAAAGCGCTCACGAACACCGAACTGGTCAGCGGTCAGGAGGTGCTGACCCTCAGTCCAGATTTGCAGACCGACACCCAGACCTGTCGGGAGCTGTTCACACGGGGGGATTACGCCCCCTTCAACAACCACACCGGGGAATTCCTCAGTGCCCTGGCCTACGACGACTGCCCGGACCTCGAAGACTGGATTGCCTCCGAACGGGAACAATGGAACGAGTGGCGCTCCCAGGCCCTGCTGGCAGATGCCAACAGCCTGGAGCAGGCCGGGGAATACCTGGAGGCCGTGGCCCGCATCCGGGAGTTGCTGGCCCTGGATCCCCTCAATGAAGAAGGGCACCGCCGCCTGATGCGCCTGCAGTACCTTTTGGGGAACCGCCACCATGCCCTGGAGACCTTCAAGAAACTGACCGTGCTGCTGCGAGAAGAACTCGGGGTGGAGCCGCTCCCGGAAACCGCCGAACTGGCCCGCTGGATTGAACGGGCCTCCCTGCCCATCCCGCAGCAACCCAGAAACCGTCCCGGTCTGCCCATCACGGTGCTGCGGCCCCCATCATTGATTGGACGGGAAAAAGAGTGGCGGCAGATGGAAGACGCCTGGAACAGAGGCCAGATCATCTTCCTGCGCGGAGAGCCCGGGGTGGGCAAATCCCGACTGGCCCGCGATTTTGCGGCCTCGAGAGGGGCTTATCTGGTCCTGGAAGCGCGGCCCGGGGATGCCCAGACCCCGTATGCCTCCTCGGCGCGCAATGTGCGTTCGATCCTGGCACATCAGCCTGATGTGCAGCTTGAACCCTGGATCAGGCAGGAACTGTCCCGCATTTTGCCTGAACTGGCTGGACCCACCCCTCCCGCCCCCCTGAACGGACAGGAGGACGTGCTGCGTTTTCACGAGGCGGTGCGCCTGACGGTGATTGCAGGCAGCCGTGACCTGGCCTGCTGTGTGCTGGACGACTGGCAGTACTTCGATGACCTCTCCAACCAGCAGGGCGGTTACATGATCTCGGCTTCATTTCCCCTGCAAGAGAGCGGCTTTCCCAGGTTCATTGAGTGCTTTCGCAAAGATGAACTCTCTGCAGAATCCGAAGAGATGTTGATGAAGCATCTGGTGGCCCCCGGACTTGCGGTGGTGATCGATGTGAACCCCCTCCCCGAAAATGAGACCCTGAAACTGCTCTCGGATCTGGGTGTGACGGTGCACCCCGGCATGCGCGGCAGGCTCAGCCAGTATTCTGGAGGCAATCCGCTGTTTTTGCTGGAAACCGTGCGTCACCTGCTGGAATCCAACCAGCTTGCCGAGGACAGCGAACTCACCATGCCTGAAAAAGTCGGGCAGATCATCGAGCGCCGCCTGCAACGCCTCTCCAACCCTGCCCTGCAAGCTGCACGCGCGGCCGCCGTTTTGCAGACCGATTTCGATCTGGAAATGGTGGCCGAACTGCTCAACGCACCCCTGCTGGATTTCATCGGAACCTGGGAGGAACTGGAAGAAGCCCAGATCGTGCGGGACGGCAAATTCAACCACGACCTGATTTACGAGGCCGTGGCCCGCCACACCCCGAAAGCCATCAAGCAACTTCTGCACCGCAGTGCTGCACGCATGCTGGGTTCCCGCGACGGCATGGAAGCCCGCACCGCCCACCACCACCACCAGGGCGGAGACTTCAAGCAGGCCGCTCCCCTGTACCTGCAGGCCGCCAAACAGGCCCAGAAACGCTTCGGGGTGCAGCAGGCCACCCGGTACTTCCTGCTGTCGGCCCAGTGCTTCCAGGAGGCAGGCAAACCCAGCGAGGCTTTTGAAGCCCTCTATGAACGCACCGTGGCCCTGGGGCACCTGAATGAACGCGCCCCCCGCGAAGAAGCCCTCAGTGTGCTCTTTGAATACGCCAGAACGCCCTACGAGCAGGCCTGTGCCCACTTCCAGCTGGCCGAATTCCACGCCACCTACCACGAAGGTCCAGAAGTGGAACAGGCTGCCAGAGCGGGCCTGAAAGCCCTCTCAGGGCAGACCCTCACCAGCATTGACGAGCAGACCCTCAGGGCCAACCTTCATGCGAGTCTTGCGGTGGCTTTGTGGATCCAGCAGCAAATTGAACCTGCCACCCAGGCCATGCGGGCCGCAGTGGAGACCCTGCAACCGCTGGGGGACAGCGTGAGCCTCGCCAGTAACCTTTCCAATCTTGCGGTGATGCTGGACCACCTGGACCGCCACCAGGAAGCCATTCCCTACCACCAGAAGGCCTGCAACATGCACGAGCAACACGGTGACCTGCCGCAACTGGCCACCACCCTGCACAACCTGGGGGTGTCCTACTCCGAGCAGGGCCGCATGCAGCAAAGCCTGGAGGTGGTCCTCAAAGCCCACAAACTGGAACTGCAGGCCGACACCGAGCACCGGGGTGTCGCGCTGGGCCACGCCGCCACCGGACAGGCCTACTTTGAGCTGGGCCAGTACGGACTGGCGCTGGAAAACTACCAGCAGGCCATTCAAACCGCACTGGAAGGCACCTGGCACCGGGGGGTCTTTGATGGCCTGAAAGGGGAGCTCTTCATCCAGCTGGGAGAATTTGAACAGGCCAGACAGTGCCTGACTTTCGCAGCAGATTACCCCAATGTGCCCGCCCAGTACCGCAGCCGCGCCCTGATCAACCTCGCCACCCTGCACCACCACCTCGGGCAGGACCCCGGCCCCTACTTCACCCAGGCTGCACTCCTGCTGGAACAATCCCCCCGCATGATTGCCCGTGTGCGCCTGTGGCTGGCCCAGTCGGAAACCGCTGAACCCCACACGGCCCTGGCCCTGGCAGAACAGGTGCTGGCAGTGGCGCTGGAAAAAGACCTTGGAGGCACCGAAATCTCCGCCCGCACCCGCATGGCCCAGGCGCACTTCAAGCTGGGAAACCTGCCAGAAGCCCTGCAGCAGATTGAGCAGGCCTGTGATTTGCTGGACCCCTTTGAACCGGCCCGCCTCACCCGTGGTGAAGTGCTCTACACCCGTTATCTGATCCGTCAGGCCACCGATCATCCTGCCCTTAAAGAAGCCCGTCAGGCCGTGACCTCCTGGCTGCAGATGGTGCTCAGCCACCTGCCCGAGCAGTACCATGCCAGCTTCAAAACCCGCAATCCGGTGGCCCGACCCTTTTACCAGACGGTGCCCACCCTCCCCTGAAGCACACCCATCCCAAAGAAATCAAAACAGGGGAGGGGTGACCTTCCTCCATTCATTTTCAGTGTTGCTGGGGCACCTTCAAGCTCCGGTCAATGCTCTGTGCAAAACCAAAAAACCCTTCTGGATCGTAACTGGCCTTGACCTGCTGCAACCTTTGCAGGTTGGGGCCATAATACATTTCCCCGAAATCCTCAATGTCCACATCGGGGTAATTCATGTAAGCCCCTCTGGTGTAAGGCAACATGTCTTTGCGGAATCCATTCACCCAGTCCAGATGCTCCTTTTCCTCTGAATCTTCTGCCCAGTAGGCCTGGTACTGCAAACTGAATTGCGCGGCACGGTGTGGGAAAGCGGTGGCTTCCACAGGCACCTGAGACACCCTGCCTCCCAGCGTTTCAAACTGCACCAGATTGTCTGCTGCAGGAGATTTCTCCAGGTGTTTCACGATGGTCTCAATGCCCTCTTCGGGCAAGAGCTGGTAAGCAAATGCAGAGGTGTTTTTGAATTTGCGGTGCGACCCGTGCCAGTAAGCCGCCCAGTCGGGTTGTGGATCTCCCGTGAAGAAATTGAGTCCCTCCAGATAAGGCATGGTTTGCACCTTCAGGTCCTGGGGAGGCAACACCAGCAAGCCGTCCAGGTTCTGCTGCAAATCCTCCCTGGACCCCACGAACATCCCCGAAGCAATGGCTGACCCGGGCTCTTTCTTGTCCGGTCCGTGCAGCATCAGGATGGAGGTCAGGCGGGGATCCAGGTTTTGCCCCCAGCGCTGCCAGTTCTGGATCACGGCGGGGAGGTCCTTCCATTCCCAGGCTGCCTGGAAAATCGAGACCTCCTCGATTTTGTGCAGCTGGAACTTCAGGCGGGTCAGCACCCCGAAATTGCCGCCCCCTCCGCCCCTGCAGGCCCAGAATAGGTCCGGGTGCTGCTCTGCATGGGCCACCAGAACCTCACCCTGGGCATTCACCAGTTCCACTTCCAGCAGGCTGTCACAGGTCATGCCCAGCCAGCGGGTCAGCAGCCCGATCCCGCCCCCCAGCGTCAGGCCTGAGATGCCCACAGTGGGGCAGATGCCCCCTGGGAAAGCAAAACCCTGCTGGGACACCTTGGTGTAAATCTCAATCAGTTGCGTCCCAGAGCCCACGTCCAGGGTTTGCAGCTCTGCATCGATGTGCAGGGTGGTGAGGTCACTGACGTCTATCACCAATCCATCATCGATCAGGGAAAAATTTTCGTAGTTGTGCCGCCCGCAGCGTGCCGCCACGGGCAGGGAATGGGCACGGGCATACCGCACAGCATTTTGCACGTCCATGGTGTTCTGGCAGAACACCACCACTTTTGGATGCTTCTGAATGCGCTCATTGAAATTCTGGCGGGCGGCTTCAAAGCCTGGATCTGCTGGCTGGATCACTCTCCCGGTCAAACGGATGGTTTCAGTCATGGAGCCTCCTGAGCTTCAAGAACAAGAATCAGGGCTTTGGGGTGTGGGTTCCGTGGGAATTCCCACATGCACACAGAAACATAAATCAATATAAATTTCACAAGCAAAATAAAAACATTTTAATTTCACAATCCAATCCAAATTTTTTGAATTTCCCAACTCCAACAAGAAAACAGACCCAAAAACCCAGGCCGGCACAGGGGAGGGCTGTACATCTGTAAACTGAAAGGGTGTTTTACAAACTTCAAATGGGCATGTCAGGCAAAAACCGCAAATACCAGATGTCTCACCTGCGCAATTACCCAGGGCGCATCCAGTACGATGAGGTCGATCCTTTCACGGAAAAGGTGGTTTTTGAACTGGACGGTGGTGAAATCTCCGATCATGTGTGTATCAGTGTGCGCCAGTTTGTCTTCACTGATCGGGCCAGAGGCATCATTGAGCAGCACCGTTTGCCAGACGATGATTATGCCTGGGCACCCGTTGAGGTCTACCGCACTTCGGACAGGCACACCTTTCACTGTCATGCTTTGCGCTTGCCTGCTCGGGATTTCCTGGACCTTCAGCAAACGGGGTTTTCGCCTTTTGGAACGATTGACAATCCTGTGGTGGATGAACAGAAGGCGGCAGGAATCAGCATCTACCGCCAGCAGGGCTGAAACTCCTTGCTGGTCAATGAAGCCCTGAGGCAGGCCATGGTGCGTGCAAAATGCACAGGATTGAAGTTTGTGCATTGCATCAATCCTGCCCTGCACCTTTAAGACCTCAAAAAAAGCCCTCCAGCGCAAACCGGAGGGTCTGAAAGCTTAAAATTTATTCCTGGGGCAAATTCAGCCCGATGAACAGTTCATCCAGTTGTTTCTGGTCCACTTCGCCAGGAGCGTCCACCATCAAATCCACCCCGCGGTTGTTTTTGGGGAAAGCAATGACTTCGCGGATGCTGAGGGACCTGGCCATCAGCATCACCAGGCGGTCCAGGCCCCAGGCGATTCCGCCGTGGGGTGGGGTGCCGTATTCGAGGGCTTCCAGGAAGAACCCGAATTTGTTCTGGGCTTCTTCGCGGCCCAGTCCGATGGCTTCGAACATTTTGCGCTGGGTTTCGGGGTTGTGAATGCGGATGGAGCCGCCCCCGACTTCAAAGCCGTTGAGCACCAGGTCGTAGGCCTGTGCGCGGATTTTGCCTTGCCCTTCGGTGCCGAACAGGTGCACGTCCTGGGGGTTGGGGCTGGTGAAGGGGTGGTGCATGTAGGTCCAGCTCTGGGAGTCCTCGTCGTAGTCGAGCTGGGGAAAGTCGGTGATCCAGGCGAAGTTGAAGGTTTCGTTGCCTTCCACCCAGCCGAAGAGGTCCCGCAGGGCCAGACGCACTGCCCCTAAAGCGCTGACGGTGTGTTTGAAGTCTCCCGCTCCGAAGAGCAGGGTGCTGCCTTCAAACATGTACCCGGTGAGGATTTCGCCCTGCTCGGCGGTGATGAATTTGCTGATGCCTCCGGTGAGGTGGCCCTGTTCCAGGCGCACCCAGGCGAGTCCTTTTGCTCCGTTTTGCCTGGCGACCCGTTCGAGTTCTTCAATCTGTTTGCGGGTCAGTTCGGGGGCCACCAGGAATTTGATCACGCCGCCTTCTGCGAGGGCGGTGGAGAAGGCTTTGAATTCGCTGCCCTGAAAGACGTGGCTGGCCTCGATGATCTCGCAGCCGAAACGCAAATCCGGTTTGTCCGATCCGTATTTGCTCAGGGCTTCATCGTAGGTGAGGCGCTCGAAAGGCACGGGGATGCTCATGCCCATCACGGTCTGGAAGATGTAGTCCATCAGGCGTTCGCAGAGCGTGAGGATGTCTTCCTGCTCCACAAAGCTCATTTCGATGTCGAGCTGGGTGAAGTCGGGCTGGCGGTCGCTTCTGAGGGCTTCGTCCCGGAAGCAGCGGGCCACCTGGAAGTAACGGTCCAGGTTGGAGACCATCAGGAGTTGCTTGAACAGCTGGGGGCTCTGGGGCAGGGCGTAGAAGGTGCCGGGGTTCAGGCGGCTGGGCACCAGGAAGTCCCGTGCGCCTTCGGGGGTGCTCTTGGTCAGGAAGGGGGTTTCCACGCTGATGAAGCCTTCGCTGTCCAGGAATTTGTAGATGGCGGTGGTGACTTTGTGGCGCAACCTGAGGTTGTTTTGCATTTCGCTGCGGCGCAAATCCAGGTAGCGGTACTTGAGGCGCAGGTCTTCCTTGACGTTGTCGCTGACGATGCCGTCCACCTGGAAAGGGAGGGTGCGGGCCTCGTTGAGGATGGTGACCTGGTCGGCCCAGAGTTCAAAGTCGGCGGTGCCGCCCTTGCGCTGGTTTTCTGGGCGGTATTTGAGCACGCCCTGCACCTCCACCACGTATTCGCTGCGCAGTTTCTCGGCGGTCTCAAAGGCAGGGCTGTCGGGTGGGACCTGCACCTGCAGCATCCCTTCACGGTCCCTGAGGTCAAAGAAGATCAGCCCTCCGAGGGGGCGGCTGCGGTTCACCCAGCCTTGCAGGATGATGCGCTGTTCGACGTAGGCGGCGTTGACTTTTCCAACATAACAGGTTCTTTTCATGGGGTCTCGATTCATGCAGGTTCATGCAAATGGGCGGGGACTGGTTTTCAGCCTCCCGCCCATTGTGGCTTTCAGGCTAGAGGTAGTTTAACAAATCATCCTGGGAAACAGTGCTCTGTTCGCCGCTCTGCAGGTTCTTGAGGGTGACCACTCCGGTTTCCGCCTCACTGGACCCGATCAGGGCCACAAAGCGGGCGTTTTTCTTGAGGGCATCCTGGATCTGTTTGCCTGGAGCTTTGGGTTTGTAGCTGAATTCGGCTTTGCCTTTTGTGCGGGCTGCAAAGGCCAGTTTTGCGGCCAGGGGCAGGGTGCTGTCTTCCAGTGCGCCGACGTAAAGCAGGAGGCCTTCGGGCTCCGGGAGCTTCACCCCTTCGGTGTCCATGGCGATCAGCAGGCGTTCAATCCCGAAAGCCCAGCCGATGCCGGGTGTGTGTGGGCCTCCCAGCAGCTCTGCAAGCCCGTCGTAGCGGCCTCCGCCTCCCAGGGCACTCTTGGCTCCGACGCCCTCGTGGTGGATCTCCCAGGCGGTGCGGCGATAGTAATCCAGACCCCGCACGATGGAAGGATCGATGGTGTAGGGAACCTCCCAGACCGTGAGGTATTCGCACACTTTCTTGAAGTGGCTCGCGGCAGCTTCTCCCAGGAAATCCAGCATCATTTTCGGCTGCAGTTCGGAAATGAGGTCCTGGTCTCCAGGGCTCTTGGAGTCCAGGATGCGCATGGGGTTGAGGATGAGTCGGGCTTTGCTGTCCTCGCTGAGTTTCTCTTCAAAAGGGCTGAAGAGGTCCCTGAGGTACTGGTTGTACTGCACCCGGTCCTCGGGGTCGCCCACCGAGCCAAGTTTCAGTTCGATGTTCTTCACACCCAGCTGGCCAATCACCTGCATCATCAGGGCAATGGCTTCTGCATCAATGAGGGGGTCATCGCTGCCCAGCACCTCGTAATCGAGCTGGTGGAACTGGCGGTAGCGGCCTTTCTGGGGGCGTTCTGCACGGAACATCGCCCCGAAGGTCCAGAGTTTGGCCGGGGTGGGAAGTTGTTTGAGGCCGTTTTGCACAAAAGCCCGCACGATGGGCGCAGTGCCTTCAGGACGGAGGATGAATTCATCCCCCTGGGCACGCGCCGTGAACATCTCCTTGCGGACGATGTCGGTGCTGTCCCCCACGCCCCGTTTGATGACCTCCACCATTTCGAACATGGGGGTTTGAATGTAGCTGGCTCCGGCGTTCTCCAGGACTTGCGCGGCAAGTTCCACCAGATGACGGTGGCCCCGTGCGGAGAATTCCGCTTTGAGCTGGGGGCTGCCATCTGGTAAGAGGTCCTGTGTGCCTTTGGGCCTTAAAATTCCTGACATTCCAGAATTATAGCCTGATTCATCAGGACGACAATCCCTCAGACCGCTTAAAGACAGACAAAACAGCAAAGCACAAACCCCCAGAGTGACCTCTGGGGGTTTTGAGGGATGTGGTGTGCTTTAGCGGGTGAAGCTGAAAGGGAAGGAGAAGGAACGCTTCCCTGCCACTTCCACCACAATGAAACTGCCGCCAGGGGTGGCATTGGCTGGAACATTGAAAACAATTTTGGATTCCGTCCAGGAAACGATGTTCTCTTTGGGAACCACCACGCCTCCCTCGCCGTTTTCGTTGGCACCAATGCGGATCACGCCGGTGTCTTTGGAACCCAGGTAGCGTCCCTGCAGGGTGAACTGCTGCTTGCTCTCCGTAGGGGAGACCTGAACAATTTGCGGGTAGATGGTGACCCCGGTGTCAGCGGCTTTGGGAGCACAGGCACCAAGGATCAGGGTGATCAGGCTCAGGGCAATGACTCGCTTCATCAATTCCTCCGTTATGGCTTAGTTTAAAAGAATTGCAACTGTAAAGCAAACCCTTACAAAATTCAGCCGATCAGGGCGGAGAAAGGGCTGCCCTGATCGCGCCCTGGTGTTACATGGCCGTTGCATAATGATCCTTCCAGAAGCATTTTTATGATGGATTGTTGTTCCCCCCTATCCCTAAAGGAAAGCAGCCTTTAAGATGTAATGAAAGAGTCACAACCCAGCACATGGATGCAAGGAGCGCAGCATGATCGGTAAACTTCGGGCTCTCCTCGGGTGGTTCCATTCCCCTTCCAGACCCTCCTCAACCCCAATCCAGACTTTGCTGTCCAGACTGCAAGCCCCGCAGGAAAACCCCGCACTGCCTGAACAACACCCAGAAGAAATCCCCGTTCCCCGCTGGGAGGAACGCAGCCTGCATGGGCATGTTCTGCTGGATTTGATGAAAGCCGCTGCAGGAGGATCAGGCAGAAACACCCTTTATGGTGCCGAGACCATCACCAATTCAGGAAAGCGTTACACCCTGCCCTTCACCCGCACCCTGCCCACCTTGCCCATGGTGGTGGGCTGGCAGGTGCACTTCATTGCCCCTGAAGGCAACCGCCTGAAAGCAGGGCGCGTGACCCGCCTGATTCGCCTGGAACCGGACGGAAACGCTTACGTGAATTTGCTGCGACCAGATGCCACCACATACATTGCCGCCCTGCAAGCCGATTCGGCTGCCTTGCAGCAGTACCTGCGGGCCCTGCACTGGGAACCCATCTGAATCCCACGCCATCCCTCTGAATCGCTGGTCAGAACCCATCTAGATGTAAGCCATTTGGCGGTCTAACCACCCCCAGGGGTCTGTTACGGTAAAGTATGCTTTTCCCGGATTCCCGCCAGCTCAGAGACATTGCCCGCATCGCCATTCCGGTCAGCCTGGAAGCCGTCAGCCAGCTGCTGCTGGGATTCATTGACCAGATCATTGTGGGCACCCTGGGCGCCCTGGCCATTGCTGCGGTGGGTCTGGCCAACAGCACCACCTTCATTTTCATCCTCACCCTGGCGGCGCTGGGGAACAGTTGTGCCATCCTGACCGCAAGGGCTTACGGAGCAAAGAACACAGCTGCGCTGTCCCAGAGCGCCAATGTGGGATTGCTTTCGGGCTTCTTGATTTCCCTGCTGGTGGTTCTCCCCATGTGGATCTGGGCAGAACCCCTGATGGCTTTCGCAGGAGGGAATCCCCAGCTGGATCAGCCTGCCAGCTCCTTCCTGAAAGTGATGCTGCTCAGCCTGCCTCTGGTGGTGCTGGGCTCGGTCTCCACCGGAACCCTCCGGTCCATGGGAGATGCCCGGACCCCCATGAAAACCACCATGGTCAGCATGCTGATCAACACCGTGCTGGCCTACCTGCTGGTCTCGGTGTTCGACCAGGGGGTGCTGGGGGCTGCCTGGGGCACCCTGCTGGCCAACCTGATCAAAACCCTGTGGTTGCTGCACACCCTCTACCAGCGGTCAGGTGTGCGCTTCCAGATTCCAGGCTGGAAGGCCATCCAGAGCACCCTGCGGGAACTGCTGCCCCTCAGCACCCCCATGATGGTAACAGAGCTGTTCTGGACCTCCAGTGTGTTCATCTACAACATCCTGTTCGGCAAACTCAGCACCCAGGCCCTGGCGGCCAACCAGATCGTCAACACCCTGGAAACGGTCTTTGTGGTGGCCTCCTTCGGACTGGCCTCCGCTGCCACCACCCTGCTGGGACAGGCCATCGGGCAGGGAGACACCCACCTGGCCCAGCACCGCAGCAGGGCCATCCTGAAAATGGGCATCCTCACCGGACTGGTCACAGGCCTGCTGTACTTTGGTACGGCCTTCCTGCTGCCCACCCTGTTCAGGGCCGTGGAAACCGAAGTGCTGAACATCGCATTTCTGGGCGTGGTCCTCAACGCCCTCTTCCAGGCCGTGAAAGTCCACAACATGATCCAGGGCATCGGCATCCTGCCCAGCGGAGGAGACCCCAGAGGGGTGCTGTTCGGAGATGTCTTCGGGGCGTTTGCTGTGGGGTTGCCCCTGGCCGTGTGGTTCGGGTTTGGTCTGGGCTGGGGGGCGGCAGGCATCTTCAGTGCCCGTCTGATTGAAGAAGCCGTGAAGCTGCTGATCTTCCATCTGCGTTACCGCAAAATCAACTGGCAGAGGCTGGCCCAGCACCTGCAAACCGCCTGAGGCCCCCGCCTGAAGAACAGAGAAGACCTCTCATGGGTCACCCTTAAGATGAAGCATGCTCAGATCTGCCCTGCCGTCTGCTTTGCTGCTTTTGCTCTGCTCCAGTCCTGCTCTGGCCCAGGTGTACCAGGGGCAAATCGGCCCTTATCCCATCGTCCTGCAACTTGAAAAGGATTTCACGGGCAAGTACGCCTACCTGAAGAAGGGCCTCAGCATCGAACTGAAAGGCCACAAACAGGGCACCCTCACCCTGATGGAACAGGTCTTTGATCTGGAAGCAGGGGGCTTCAAAAACACCGGAACCTTCAAGCTCAAACCCTCAGGGAAAGGCTGGGCAGGCACCTGGAGTGCCCCAGGCAGCCAGAAAACCCTCAGTGTGCAACTGAATCCCTACAAAGCCACAGCCCTCAAGCTGCCCGCCTCGGACGGCCTGAAAAAACTGCAGCAAACCGACCCTTATACCTTCACCCTGCTCAACCACCCCTGGGAGACCCTGAAGAACGGCTGGGTGCGTGAACCTTACTCCAAAGTGCAGTACCCCAGAGTGAAAGGCCAGTTCCGACTCAACCTGGCCCTGCAGGATCTGCAGGTGCAGGAAGCAGCCAGTGCACTGGCTTGCCTGTCCATGGCTGGAACCTCCGAAGGACACTGGGAAAGCAACCCGGAAGTGACTTACCAGTCCCAGACGCTCTACAGCCTGAAGGTGGACACCGGATATTACTGTGGTGGAGCCCACCCGGACAGTTTCACCAGCGGGCATGTGCTGGACGTCAAGACTGGAAAACAGCTGGCCCTGAAAGACTTCTGGAGCAAACTGACCGCCCAGAAGCAACGCGATCTGTACCTGCAAACGTACCTGAAAAAAGCCGATGCAGACTGCAAGGATGTGCTGCAGCAAGACCCCTCGGACAGCTTTGAATGGCACCTGACCCGCAAAGGACTGGCACTCTGGCCAAACTTCTTGCCGCACGTGGCGGCCGCCTGTGCTGAAGAAGTGGTGCTGCCCTACAGCAGCCTGCAAACCTACGGCACTCCAGGCAGTGCCCACCTGAAAAACCTGCAGTGAGGTTTAGCGGTCTGAGGTGCCAGCGTCGGAGTCGTTGGTGGGAATGGGCAGGAAAGCGGAACGGTTGTGAAGCTGGTGGTCCATGGTTTCAATGGACCGCAACAACACCACCATCACGGACACCACGATCAGCAGCACGATGCACAGGAGCCAGGTCATGTCTTCATGATGCAGAAAACGCCTGACGGAAAGCTGATCAAACCTGTCAGAAACCTGACTCTGGACGCAATCCAGAATTTGAGCACTTCTTTAACAATTCTACGATAAGATTATTTATCGTAGAAGCACTTGAAGAAGCACTTGAAAATTCACCCCATCGGTTTTGTGGGCAAAAACTTCAGAAACCCTCAAGCCCGGCACACAGCCCTCACTCAGGCCCCACAGGCACAATGGCAGCACGGAGGTTCCCATGAACACACCTCACCCTGCCTTTTGCACTGCCATTTCTTTCTGTCTCCTATTGAATGTGCCCGCTTTCGCCCAGAGCGAGTTGCAAAGCCAGCCCTCAAAAACCAGCGTGTACAGCATCATACAGACCCCTTCCAGCATCCCTGCACGCCAGAACTTGCCCCTGAGGATCACTGTGGTCAACAACGGCCAGCACATCCTGGAAGCCAGATACTCCGGTTGCTTCCTGCGGTACCAGGTGCTGGACCTGCACCGCCGGGTGGTGGCCCAGTCCAGCCGTGAAGGCTGCCTGAAAACCAGTGGAGGGTTCAGCATCCTCAACCAGTCCGATTATCCTTTTCTGGAGACTTTTCTGGTGGACACCCAGAAACTGAACAAGGGGCACTACCAGTTGCAGGTGACTTTGCAGGTGCAGGGGCAGCTGGGCACTGAAGGGATCACACGCATCGCCAGCAAACCATTGAAATTCAGTGTCATTTGACCCCCCATGAACGGCATTTCTGGATGTTTTTGCCTTCTGGTCAGCTTAAAGTGAAATATACCGTTCTGAACATCATTTTTCTTCCTGTCTCTGAAATGATCAATTTGACCCATCCCAGAAGCACTGCAGGCAATACCACTCTCGCTTTTTTGGAAGGCCCTTAAAAACGATTACACGAGGTGGTTAAATTTTATGCCGTCCAGAACATTCTTTTCTCTGGACGAATCCAAAAGGCATTGCAAAGGGGAGATGCCCTCCCCCATCTCAGGTCATCAACCTCCCAAGAACACCCAGATGTACCACCAGGTGCATGTCCAGAAGCAACCGCTTGAACACGACGCCTGTGGTGCTCAGGAGTACTCCACAGTTTCTTTGACCACCCGCGCCAGAAGCTGGCCTTCGCTCCACAACTCAGAGACCACGTTGCCGTCATCGGGTCTGCCCTGCCATTCGCCTGAAAGGTGGTATCTGCTGGCTGCCCGCATGGCGGCTCTGGGGGCCTGCGTGAAATGGGCACGGATGGGGCCAGAGGGCTTGAGGATTTCAAGGACATAGACCAGCTGGATCATTTTTGCAGGATAGGAGATTTTGAGGGAGCAGAATGTGGGATGAACGAGAACGTGAAAATTGTGTTTTATCAAAACAATTGTGAAAAATGTATTGAATTGTGATGAATGAATCGCTGTCCGCCTGATATCTTGATGCATGACCTTCAAACGCTGTGCAGTCCTCGATGATGACCAACAAGTGGCCCTCCAGCTGGCAGACTGGAGTGTGCTGGCACCCCAGGTGCACACCACCGCATTTCATGAGCACTTTGACAGCGAAGCCCGACTGATTGAAACCCTGCAGGACTTTGAAATGGTGGTGATCATGCGGGAACGCACCCCCTTCCCTGCCCAGGTGCTTCAGCACCTCCCCCACCTCAAGTTGCTCGTCACCAGTGGGATGCGCAATGCCTCGATTGACCTGACCGCCGCCCGAAACCAGGGCATCACCGTGTGTGGAACCTCCAGCAGTTCCCAGCCCCCCATCGAATTGACCTGGGCACTCATCCTGGGACTGGCCCGCCACCTCCACACCGAAAGCCACCACTTCAAAACCTCCGGTCCCTGGCAAAGCACCCTCGGAACAGGGCTGTCTGGCAAGCATCTCGGGGTGCTGGGCCTCGGCAAAATTGGCAGCCAGGTGGCCAGGATTGGGCAGGCCTTCGGGATGCAGGTGAGCGCCTGGAGCCAGAACCTCACCCCAGAAAAAGCCCGTGAACATGGGGTCACGCTGGCAGCAAACAAAATGGCCCTGCTTGAACAGGCAGATGTCATCACCCTCCACCTGGTGCTCAGCGAACGCACCCGGGGGATGATCGGGCAGGGCGAACTGCGCAGCATGAAACCCAATGCCCACCTCATCAACACCTCCAGAGCCGCCATCGTGAACGAACACGCCCTGATTCAGGCCCTCAAGGAAAACTGGATTGCCGGAGCAGGCCTGGACGTGTACGAACAGGAACCCCTGCCTGCAAACCATCCCCTGCGCACCCTCCCCAATGTGCTGGGCACCCCCCACCTCGGATACGTCACAGAAGAAAATTACCGTGTGTACTTCCAGCAAGCTGTCGAGGACATCCAGGCTTACTTGCAAGGCCAGCCCATTCGGGTGTTGTGAGAATCAGGAAGCCCGAAATCAGGGGGCCAGCCGCTGGGCCACCCAGCGCCCCAGTTGCACGGCCACAAAACCCAGCAGCAGGTTCCCCAGCACATACAGACCCGCAGACCCCAAACGCCCATCCCGGATCAGCTGGTCGGTGTCCCACTCAAAAGTCGAAAAAGTGGTGAACGCCCCGATGAAGCCCGTTCCGATGGCCAGACGAACCGACTCTGAAAGCAAACCTTTCAAGGCCAGGGTGGACACCAGGGCCAGCAAAAAAGACCCCAGCACATTGATCAACAAAATGCCCAGAGGAAAACCACTGGCAGCCGCCTGACCCTGCACCGCAGCATTGAGCAGGTGCCTCAGCAAAGCCCCCAGCGCCCCTCCTAACATGATTCCCAGGTACACCACGTGATCAGCATACCGCAGGTGCTGCCCTTCAGGAAAACAGCACCTGATGCTTGCCCCTTGCCTTGTTCTGCCGCATCAAAACCCGCATTTTTTCCAGAAAAACCTCAAAGGATTCATCTGCAATGGACGTGGTGACAATGCCTGCCGTGGCGAAATAAACTCCATCAGGCCCAGCAGGAAAATCAAAAGGTTCATCAAACAAAGCCCGCAATTCCCTCACCCTCAACTTCAGGACATCGGAGGCACTGTCTCTGGGAAAAACCACCATGAACTTGTCTCCGACGGTGCGGTACAGTTTTTCATCTTCCCGAACACAGGCTTTCAAACGTCGGGCCAGCCCTTGCAACAACTGGTCGCCTGCCGCATGCCCATGATCGAGATTCACATGGGCAAACCCATCAAGATCCAGCCATGCCACCTGTGCACCCTTCAATGAAGCCCAGTGGCCCTGAAGCGCAAATCGGGAAAGCAACCCGGTGAGGGGATCCAGCAGCGAATGAAATTCGGTCATGGTCTGGTCTCCTTGGTCTGGGGGATTTTCAGTGTTCAGCCATGGTGATAAACCATGGTAACAAACAGAGCAGCACCCGGGGCAGCTCAAATTCCACCTCCAGCATCGGGGGATCGATGAACTTCAGGGAAAGTTGTGCAGTGTTGCACCCCGAGGGTTTCCTGGAGGGGTTCAGAGGGGGTTTATTTCGCCACAGAGCCTCTCCCCTGTTTCCCCGGAGTTTTTCTGGGGTGTGTGGTTTCGAGGTTGGGGATTCAGAAATTTTAGATGACATTGTGATTTTTTTGTGTTTTAAATTGTTTGTGAATTATTTGTTAAATTGATTTAGATATAGATATATTCATTAGATGTTGATCCGGGTTCAACTGGACCCGCTGTCCAACACCAACACCACAGGTTTTGCCCCCACAAAACCCAATCATTTTTCAATCATGTCCCCCATGGTTTCATACAACAGGAAGAAGGCCTTCTTTCCATGCCATGCCAACAGCACACGATCCCGCTGTTCATCCGGAGTTGTTCCTGCTCGCCCTCCCCTCCCCACATTTCATCTGCGAGGTTTTGAAAATGCACCAGCGTTACTGGGTTCTCACGGCTGCTTTTGCAGTTCTGCTCAGCGCCTGCGGGACCCCCACCCCCAGAGCGTCCGTTCAAAAACAGGCCAACACAGCCCCCAGAATCACCTCTTTCACCGCCAGCAAGACCAGCGGCCCGGCTCCCCTCACCACCACCTTCAGCTTTCAGGCCTCTGATCCGGACAGCAACAGTTTTTCCTGCATTCTGGACATCAACGGAGATGGTTACGGTGACCTGAATTACGGCAGCTGCGCTTCCCTGAAAACCCAGGAGTACACCTTCAAGACCACAGGTGTGGTCAATGTGGCTTTGCTGGTGGAAGACAGCCTGGGCAGCAAAACAAAACAGGTGCTGCCCATCACTGTGGGATCAGGCACGCCCACCCCGACACCTGATCCCACTCCTACCCCTGCGCCCACTCCTGGCACGTCCTATGACATCTCCTACAAGATCGACAACGACTGGAAGAGTGGCTTTGTTGCAACGGTGACGGTCAAGAACAATGGTCCTGCACTGAACAACTGGACCCTGGGCTGGACGTTTGCCGGAGACCAGAAGATTTCCAGTTTGTGGAACGGCACGTTCACCCAGACCGGGCAGAAAGTGGAGGTCAAGAACGCCTCGTACAATGCCAGCCTTCCCACTGGAGGAACCATCAGCATCGGCTTTGTGGGTTCCTACACGGGCACCAATGTGATTCCCACGGGGTTCACCCTGAATGGAACCCCTGTGGGAACCCCAGGACCCACGCCCATTCCTGATCCCATTCCTGACCCCAATCCCACCCCCATTCCTGATCCTTCTGGACAGTGGGTGCTGGGGTACTATGTGGGATACCTGAAAGACAAATACCCGCTGGACAGAGTGAAATGGGACGCCATGACCCACATCGTGGTGGGCCGTGCTGTGCCCCGTGCAGACGGTACCGTGGGCACAGACTTTGACATCGATTCCTACAACGGTCCCATCTGGGCAAAGTCCGTGGTGCAAAAAGCCCATTCCAACGGCAAAAAGGCCATTCTGATGCTGGGCGGAGCCGGGGAGTACTGGGGCTTTGTGAGCGCCGCCTCGGATGCCAACCGCGCCACCTTTGTGAACAATCTGCTCAAAGTGGTGCAGGATTACGGCTTTGATGGCATCGACCTGGACTGGGAGCCCGTGCAGACCCAGGATGAACCGAAACTCAAAGCCCTGGCACAGGAGTTGAAGGCCAAAAAACCCGGCCTCCTGCTGACCCTTCCTGTGGGCTGGGCAAATGCCAACTTCCCTGCAGATGAAGCCCGCCCTTACTACGGTCAGATTGCTCCGCTGTTTGACCGCATCAACATCATGAGTTACAGCATGGCGGGGGTGTGGGGCGGCTGGAAATCCTGGCACTCCTCTGCCCTGTTCGGGCACACCCCCAACACCCCTTCCAGCATCGAGACCAGCGTGAAGGCCTACCTGACAGCCGGAGTTCCTGCCTCAAAACTGGGTCTGGGCATCGGGTTTTACGGCACCTGCTGGCAGGGCGTGACCGCTCCACTGCAGACCAGCAGCACCATGAAAGTGGTGGCAGACGACAACGTGATGAGCTTCACCAACATCATGAGTGACTACTACAGCAGCAGTGCCTATGTGTGGGACGACAGCGCCAAGGCCCCTTACCTGACCTCTACAACAGGTCTGGGCAGCCAGAAATGCAACTTCATCTCTTACGAGGATGCCCGTTCCATTGGCCTGAAAGGGCAGTACGCAAAACAGAAGGGCCTGGGTGGAGCCATCATCTGGAACATCAATGAAGGTTACCTGCCCAATGCCACCACCTCCAAAGATCCTCTGATGGACGCAGTGAAACAGGCTTTCCTGCAGTAAACCAGAACCATTGTCAAACTGAACCAGATCCTTCGGGGTCTGGTTTCTGATGTGTTTTTTGAGCAGGTTCCTGAAACAAGACATTTCAGCCCTGCAAGGCCAGGGAGCACACTCGGGCCTGACCTGGCAAACTTTGCCCTACCCTACACAATGTTTCCCCATGCCCCTGTCTTTTTGCCCTCGGCATCTTTGCCTTCTGCCTTGCCCAAGCATTTTTCGTCTGGATGCTTATACTCTATATATGCTGCGTTTACCTCCCCCCGAGCACTGGCCTGAGGCCGTGCGGTTGTCCTCAGAAGTGGTGTCGCTTCGCAAGGGAGAGATGCTCTTCCAGGAGGGTGATGCTGCGGATCACCTGTACCAGTTGTGTTCCGGGCATGTGCGGCTGTTCAGGTTGTCTGCACAGGACCGTGAGGTGACGTTGTGTGTGGCCTCGCAGGGACAGTGGCTCTCTGAGGGCAGTTTGCAGGGGGAAACCCAGTCTTTTTTTGCGGAGGCGCTCGATGCTGCGGTGCTCATGAAAATCCCCACCCGGCAGGTGGTGCAGGCGGCCCGGCAGGATCTGGGGGTGGCCCGCTTTCTGCTGGAGGTGGTGACCTCGCAGATTGCTCTATTGCAACAGCAGCACCAGCAGCTGGTGTTTCAGGATGTGGCGCAGCGTCTGGCCAGCAGTTTGCTCACCCTGGGGCATGTCTCGCGGGTGATTGGTGGGAAGCTGTCCCATCAGGATCTGGCCTTCATGGTGGGGTCCACCAGAGAGACCATCACCAAACTGCTGGGGGAATTTCGTGACCTGGGTTTCCTTGAGCTGGGCTACCGCAAGATAGTCTTATTGGACGAGGAGGGCCTGCGTCGCCTGGCGACGCAGCGCAACACGTGATCTTGAAAAACATTGCCAGCCACCAACACACTTCCGATTTGCGGCATTTTTACCGTCTGGCCCCTGGTGACCTTGCAGGTGCTTCTGCTTCCCCTCCATCCAATGTGGACCGCTCTGCGCTGGTGAGGGGCCTCCGGGCCTACCACCAGAAACTGGGCACCCTCACGCCTGTGCTGGAGCACCAGCTTTCGCGCCTGGAGCATCCGAACAGCCGGGTGGTGGTGGCCGGTCAACAGGCGGGTTTGCTGCTGGGTCCGGCGTTCACGGTGCACAAGGCGGTGGATGCCATTTTGCTGGCCCGTGAACTGGACCGTGAGGACCAGCCGGTGCTGCCGATCTTCTGGGTGGCCAGCCAGGACCACGATGCCCTTGAGGTGGCCTCGACCATGCTGCTGGATTTCCGGGAGCGGATTTTGCACCTGAGTTTGCCTTTGCCGCAGGGGGTGCCGATTTATCGCATTCTGTTGCAGCCAGAGTGGGTGGATCACATCTCCCGATCCATCCTGGAGATGGACGCCCCTTACCGGGAGGATGCGGTGCGCCTGATTCAGCAGAGTGCAGGCGGAAATTATGCCGACTGGTTTGCCGGGATGGCCCAGCGTTTGCTGGGTGAAGAAGGCCTGATCACTTTTGATCCGATGTTCCCGGAGCTGGCGGCGCTGTTTGCGCCTGCGCTGGAACGCGAACTTCAACACCCGCTGGCCAGTCCGCACCGCATTGAGGACGCAGCCGGAGAACTGATTGCGCTGGGCTTTGAGCCACAGTTGCGCCGTCAGGCCGGGGCCACCAATCTCTTCCTGGAAGGCAACGATGGCCTGCGCAGGCTTTTGAAATACGATGGGCGCTCTTTCCATGCCGACCGCCTGTACAGCCAGCGTGAACTCCTGGATGTTCTGAAGCACGACCCCAGCCGCATCACGCCCGCGGCGGGCCTCAGACCGATTGTGCAGGACACGGTGCTGCCCACCATTGTGAATGTGCTGGGCCCGGGAGAACTGGCTTACGCCACGCAACTGGGCAAGGTGTACGACCTGCACCATGTGGCCCAGCCGCTCTTGTGGAAACGCCTGTCGGTGACGTACCTGGAGCCTCCGGTGCAGCGCATTCTGCAGCGGTATGGCATCACCGCACGGGAATTCCAGAGCAACCCGGATGGGCTGACGGAACAACTGCTGTTGCAGGAGAGCGGCATTCAGCAGGCTTTCCGGGAGAAGCTGGGTGAGCTGGAGTTGCTGTTTGAGCAACTGGCCGAAACTTCCGTGCAGCTGGACATCAACCTGGAGGGCAGTGTGCACCGTTCCAGACAGCGGGTGGTGGGCCATGTGCAGCGCCTGGAACGCAAACTGGCCCGCCATCTGATGCAGGCAGAAGGTAAGCGTGAAGGGCAGTTTCAGCGCCTGCGCACCCACCTGCTTCCTGCCGGGATTCCCCAGGAGCGGGGCTTAAGTTACTTCACCTATCTGGCCAAGTATGGGCCCTTTCCCCTGAGGCAGCTGCTGACCTTGCCCGCTGGAGCCCAGACTCCATTAAACTTATAACAGACCGATGCGCGCACCTTTACCCTTTCGTTTTCGCAACCGCCTGGAGACCAGCCGGATGGTGCTGTACAGCGCCCTGGCCGGAGTGCTGGTGGGGGTCAGCAGTGCCCTCTTGCTGAGCGCCCTGGATGTGGTCCAGGATTTCCTGATGGGCCTTGCCGGGTACCATCCCCCTTCCCTGCCCTCCCGGGGTGGGGTTTTGATGGCTTTTGAGGGGAATGTGCGCTGGTGGGCTTTGCTGGTGCTGCCCACCATGGCCGGGCTGGCGGTGTGGCTTTACAGACCCAGCCACATTGATCCACTGGCTGAGACCATTGAGCATTACCACAGTGGGGAATCCCGACCCATCGTGTGGACGCTGCAACTGCGCCGGATTCTGGCCGGGTTTCTTTCGGTGGGTGCAGGGGTCCCGCTGGGACGGGAGGGGATGCTGCTGAGTGTGGCGCAGGCCACCGCCCACCTGACCTCCCGGTTTGGGTCACTGTCCAAGAGCGAGGCCCGCACCATCCTGATGGCGTCCGGGGCAGCGGTGCTGGGGGTGGTGTTTCATGCGCCGCTGGCCTGCGCGGTGATCATTGCCGAAATCCTGTACCGGCGCAACGAATTCGAGTTTGAAATCCTGATGCCTGCGGTGCTGTCCAGTGTGGCTGCGTATGCCATTTATGGCACCCTGATGGGATTCTCACCGCTGCTGGACTTGCCTCCGGTGGAGACCCCTTCTTACTGGTCCATGCCGCTGTACCTGCTGCTGGGGGCGATCATTGCCGGAATGGCCAACGTGTACTTGCAGGCCATCCGGGCTTTGCGCCGCAATCTGCGCAAGGTGCGGGTCAATGTGCTGGTGATCACGGTGGCAGGAGCCGTGGGCGTGGCGTTGTGCAGCGTTTTCTTTGACGGCACCCTGGGAGACGGTCTGGGCTGGACACAACTGGCCTTCATGGGCATGCTGGACGACCTGAGCGTTTATCAGCATTTCATGGTGCGTTTCGTGGTGACCCTGATGGTGTCCGGGGCTTTCATGGTGGGTGGTTACTTCACCCCTCAGCTGGTGATTGGTGCGTTTGCAGGGGCCAGTCTGGGCGCAGCCATCAATGCCGTGTTCCCTGCAGATCCGGTGAATGTGCTGGTGTTTGGGCTGGTGGGCGCAGCGGCGTTCCTGAGCAGCACCACCAACATCCCCCTGGGGGCCACCTTGCTGCTGGCCACCTGGAGCGGCGAGGAGATTCTGATTCCGCTGGTGCTCTCCACGTTCACCGCTTACGCCGTGGGCGGGGTCTACAGCCTGTATGTGGAACAGAAAAACGTGCGGGCCGAATCCGGGGCGCACATCAGCAACATCGTCAGCGAGGCCCTCAGTCAGCCAGCCCCGCAGGACTTGATGGAACTGCTGCGCAACCAGCCTGTCACCGTTTTGCGTGGAGACACCGAACAGATCAGCGAGATTGATGTGCCCTCCAGCTGGTTTGGCAAGACCAAAGGGGAAGTGGAGATCCCGGAGACCATCCTGGTGTTCGCCATTGCCCGCGAAGGCAAAATTCACGTCCCAAACAACAAAACCCCTTTCATTGCTGGAGATCAGGTGATGCTGATTGGAGAGCCGCAAGAGGTGGCACAGTTTCAGGCTGCCCTGGAAGCGCAGAACAGTGAGGTGGCCCCTGCAGGTTCTGGCGTGGCGGCCTCATGAACCTGCGGCCCACCCAGCCCCTGCCTGAAACCCCCAACGGGTACATGCAACTGGAGAATTACAGCAGCCTCAAACGCCTGTGGGTGTACCTGCAGGGGGCCAGTGCGCAGGGCCTGACGGTCAGAACACTCCGATCTGATCCAGAAGAAGCCTGCAGGCGGCACATCTCGGGTTACCAGTTGCTGAAAGCCGGGGGGTTGCTGGACCCGGCCCGCACCTTGAAGCACCTGGACGAGCATGTCTACACGCCCGATCCGACCTTGCTGGCGGCCCTGGACAGCGATTTTGATCCTTTGAAGCAGCTTTTGAGTGAGGAATACCTGCTGAAAATCGAATTCACACTGGCCTTCACCCGCAACCGGCAATTGGTCCTGAAAGCCGCAGCCCAGTATGTCCCTTTGCCGGAAGCCAGCGTGAAGCTGGATTTGAAGCTGGAACCCCGTCGTTTTTCACGGGACGAGTGGAAGGTCATGCTGGACCGGGCCTGCGGCCTGATGGGTTAAAGGCCTGCAGGGGGTCTACACAACACCTGATGGACACGTGACCATTCTGTGGGGTTTCATTTATCATTTTTGAATGACCATTCGCCGAATGACCCTCTCAGACATTTCACAGGTGCTGGACCTCATTGAACGCAGCAGCCTTTCCGAACTGGTGCACACCACAGCTGAAGCCCTGCACAGTGGCAGCCTGGAGTTTGAGCAGACTTTTCCTGAAATGCAGTGGAAACAGTATGTCTGGGAAGAAAATGGGCTGCAGGGAACCTTTGTTTTGCACTGGAATCCCCAGAACCTGCTGCTGGAAGGCACCCCTCACTACTGTGTTCTTTATGAAACCTTCTGGGACCCGAAGCAGCCGGAACTGCTGGCCCGCCAGGTGATGCTGGAAGCTGCGCTACAACTGGTGCGTGAAAAAAACCTGCAAACGCTGGTGGTGCTGCAAAATTCACTGAATGGAGACCTGCAAACCTACCGGAACCTGGGAGGCGAATGGGTTCAGTTGAAAGACAGCAGAGGCAGAATCCTCAACAAACCCACCATCGCATTTTGCCTGGAGTGAAGGGAGCAGACTCCACTTCACAGAACCTTCAAAGGTCCTCGATGGGCGTGTGGCCAGTCAGCCAGTTCAGTTCGCTGTCCTGCAAGAAGAAATTGGTCCAGTAGGTGGAGGGGGTGCCCCAGTCCCGGAACTGCAGCACCAGATCGCACAGTTCGCGGGTGCCTTCCACGCTGGGGTGACGCATCAGCTGGTCTGCTTTTTGCAGGTAACTGTCAGGCACATCCGGGGCCAGTTCCAGCATTTTCAGCATCCACTTGTGGTACGGGAAAAACAATCGGTTGTGGGCCAGCAGCATGCGGGATGTAAAGAGCACCGCACGGGTGGCCGACCAGTTGAGCAGGTAGGGGTTGTCGTGCTTTTCTCCTTCTCCCACGTACCAGTGCATGGCCTGCACCTGGGCCATGAAGCGGTGGATGCGCTCTGCAACACCAGCTTCCGGGTAGGTGGTGATGCGGTCCAGCAGCACTTGCAATTCAGCAGGGTCATGTCTGGACCAGGCGATGAAGGACTTCCAGAAAGCAGCACGGGCAGGTTCGCTGCCTTTTTCGGCCACCTGCTGCAGAAAGCTGAGGCCAATGTGCTTGCCGTCCACATAGCCCCCTTCGTAATCGGTGAAGTCTTCTGAGTAATACGAGAGGTTCTGGCTGGCTTTGCGCAGGGTGTACTGTGCTTCGTCGATGACAATCAGCACGTCCAGGTCGCTGCTGGCTTTGCCAAACCCTTTGGCCAGTGACCCTCCGACCACGATGGCCTGGACTTCCGGGTTCTGGGTGTAATGCTCGATGAAACGTTCAAGGGCAGCATGGTGGTGGGGATGAAGCATCTGGGACCTCCGAAATTTTGAAATCGATTTCGAACCAGCATAGGGGGCAAGGGCTTCAGCTGTCCAGGATAGGCCTTTTGGCTGAGGTGGCGGCAGGTTGCTGGGGCAATGCTGGCCAGACCCTCCACCCTAACCAGCCCCCTCCCGTGCTGCACGGTCTGAGGGTACAATGGGACCCATCATCAGCGGCACAGGAGGCATATGCGCGGTTTGACCCCGGAGGCCATGGTCCTCGAAGAAATCAGGCAAAAGAAACTTGTCACCCCTGAAGAGTACCTGCTCATTCAGACCTACATCCAGACCCGCACCGACCACACCAGCGCTTCACAGATCAGGGACATCCACGAGGCATTCCAGCAGGGGCAAATCAGCGAAACCACCTACCAGGACACCAAGGCCAAACTGATCACCCGCATCCGCAAGGAAGTCAAAACCCGCGAAATTGCCCCCCTGGCCCCCGAAGAAGAACCCGAGAAACCGCGCAGCAGACCTCTTCCATTGCTGGCTTTGCTGGCTGTGGGGTTGGTGGTGCTGGGTTTGTGGGTCAGCGGGGTGTTCGGAGTGCCAGACACGGTTTCTGCCCGCACCGTTTCCCAGCTGGTGGAGCAGCCCAGTGGCACCTTGCCGATGGAATCTTTCCGTCAGCCAGATGGCACCTACAGCTTCGATTACCCGGTGACAACCCTGGGCCAGAACAGCCATATGGTGTGGTTCTCCAGCCAGAAGTGGTGGCTGCGCATTGAAAATCCGCAAATTGAGGCCGCAGACCTGGGCCGTGCCCGTGAAGTGAGCAGTGGCCTGTGGAAGGTGCAGAGCAAACTGGGCACCCTGTATGTGGCCGAGGGAAGCACCGGCATGCACATCCGTTCCGAGGTGTTCCAGCAGGAACTGGCAGGCATGCCCTGATCGATGGGCCCGGCGGGCTCATTGAATGCTGCGCACCGATCCCCGCTCGATGACCTGAAAGGGCAACACCACGCCCCGATCACAGCGGGGGTTTTGCTGGCATTCCAGCAGGAGTTTCACAGCCTCCTGACCCATCTCGACCAGGGGCTGGGCCAGGGTGGTGAGGGGCGGCCAGGTCATCTCACAGAGGGGGATGTCATCAAAGCCCATCACACTGATCTGGTCGGGAATGGCAATGCCCTGTTCTGCAGCACTGGCCAGCACCCCGGCGGCCAGTTCATCGCTGCAGGCAAAGAGGGCACTGAACGCTTTCTGATTGCGCAGCAGGGCCTGGAAGCCTTTTTGACCATCCTGAAAAGTGAAACCCCGGGTGTAGATGATCAGGCCTTCCTGCACACTCAGGCCGTGGTGCAGGTGGGCATCCCGGTAGCCTTCCACCCGTGCCGTGCTGCTGAAAGGGTCGAATCTTGCTCCAGCCAGAATGGCAATGTCCCGGTGGCCCTGCTGGATCAGGTGGGTGGTGGCGGCACGGGCCGCCAGACGGTCATCGCAGCGCACATAAGGCACCACAAACTGGTATGACATGGAGGACAGCAAGACCAGCGGAATCCGGGCCTGTTTTAAAAGGTCGTGGTGCTCGCGTTGCAGGACCTCGCTGGCGAAGATCACACCGTCCACCTCTTTTTCTTTGAAGGTTTGCAGGCTGTCCAGGGTGCGTTGCAAACTGCCATCCGAGTGGCAGACCAGCAGGGTGTAACCCTCTGGCAAGGCCTCCTGCACCCCTTGCAGCACCTGGGAGATGAGCATGCTGGAGACTTTTGGGAAGACCACACCAAATGTTTTTCGGGCGGTTTGCTTCACGGGTTCCGGAGCGCGCACAGGCAGGTACCCGAGGGTTTGCATGGCCTGCTGCACCCGTTCGCGGGTGTGCTGGCTGTAACCTTCCGTGGAATTGAGGATGCGGGACACCGTGGCCACCGAAACCCCGGCGGCCACCGCCACATCCCGCAGGGTGGGTCGGGAAGAGGTCAAGGTTCAGCCACTGGGTAACTCTGGGCATATTTGTTGATGGTGACTTCGCGTCCTGCGGCTTCCAGCACCTGCTGAAACACCTGCATCACCTGCAGATCTCCGTGCACCAGATGCACCCGTGCGTTTCCGGTGGGGGCCAGGAAAGCCAGCAAATCGTCCTGGTCTGCGTGGGCGGAGAAACCGCCAATGGTGTGCACGCTGGCCCGCACCAGCACCTCTTCCCCGTGAATGCGCACTTTTTCTGCACCGGCAATCAGGCGGCCCCCCAGCGAGTTGGGGCTCTGGTAGCCCACAATCACCAGGCTGGTGGTGTCTTTCCACAGGTGGTGCTTGAGGTGGTGCACGATGCGCCCCCCGGTGAGCATGCCCGATCCGGCCAGGATGATTGCACCACCTTTCAGATCGTTGAGCATGCGGGATTCTGCAGTGCTGGCCGTGACATGCAGGTTTTCTGGGCTGAAAGGACGGTCTCCTTCTTGCAGGTCGTGCTCAACATCAGGGTTGAATTCGCCGCCCAGCGTTTCATACAGGCGGGTGATGCGGGATCCCATCGGGGAATCCAGGTAGATGGGGGTCAGGGGAATGCGGCCCTCCTCCTGCAACTGGCGCAGCACATAAAGGATGTTCTGGGTGCGCTCCAGCGCAAAAGAGGGAATCAGGACCTTGCCGTCTTTGCGCAGGCTTTCTTTCAGCACCCCTGCAAATTCATCCACGGTTTCTTTCTGGCTGCGGTGCAGACGGTTGCCGTAGGTGGATTCGATCACCACTGCATTGCAGGGTCCAGGAAGCAGGAAATCTGCTTCCACGGGGCTTTCCCGGTTGCCGAGGTCGCCAGAGAACACCACCTTCTGCCCTTCATGCTCGATTTCGATCCAGGCGCTGCCCAGCACATGTCCAGCTGGATGAAAACGGATCTGGATGCCCTCAAATTCCAGCGGTTTCTCCCAGCTGGCATCGGGCTGCAGGCGTTCCATCAGCAGGTCAATGTCCGGGGTTTGATACAGGGGAGGTTTGACTTCGTGCTCGCGGCCCTGGCGTCTGGCTTTGCGCAAATCCCGCTCATGATCTTCTTCAGCAATGTGGGCAGCGTCCCTGAGGATGATTTCGGTGACGGCTCGGGTGGCAGGTGTGCAGTGGATTTTGCCCTGGTAGCCCCCTTTGATCAGGAGGGGCAGGCGTCCCACATGGTCCAGGTGCCCGTGGGTGACAAGCACCACATCCAGCGAGGCCGCATCAAACGGCAGGGGTTGCTGGTTCAGGTCGTCGAGTTCGCGGCTTCCCTGGTACAGTCCACAGTCAATCAGGATGCGTTTCCCGGCAGTTTCCAACAGGTGACAGCTCCCGGTGACGGTTTCGGCGGCGCCATAACTGGTGATGTGCATGCTTTCATGGTACGGAATTTTGCAGGGGTGGGATGTGGGATCAGCGGGTTTTCTCTGGCTCGATTCTCACCCCCTGAGCGAGTATGCTTGTACAGTATGTTGTTTGCCGTTCCCTTTGACCCGATTTCTCTGCTCCACCTTTCGAACGTTCCGGCTTGCGTTGCAGCCGTCCAAATGACCGATTTTTCGCGCAAAATCCAGCCCATCCACACCTTGCAGGAGCACTGAAGTGGAATGGGTGCTCGCCTCACAGAGCCCCCGCCGCCGGGAACTGCTTTCCCGCCTGGGGGTGCCTTTTCGCATTCAGGTGGCCCACACCGATGAAGTGTCACTTGCCACCTTGCCTGAGGAGGTCGCGCAGGACCTCTCTCGCCAGAAAGCCCTGGCTGTGCGGGAACAGGAGCCTGATGCCCTGATCATCGCAGCAGACACCATCGTGGTGCTGGACGGCGAGGTGCTGAACAAACCTGTGGACCGGGAAGAAAACCGAGGTTTCCTGTCCAGATTGCAGGGCAGAGAGCATCAGGTGATGACGGGTGTCACCATCAGCACACCAGAATCCGTCTTTTCTGGTGTGGAGATCACCAGGGTGAAATTCCGGGAATTGACGCAGCAGGAAATCGACTGGTATGTGCGTTCCGGGGAAGGCCTGGACAAGGCCGGAGGGTACGGGATTCAGGAACTCGGGGCGCTCCTGATTGAAGGCATCCATGGGGATTACTTCAACGTGGTGGGGTTGCCTCTGGTGCGCCTGCTGATGGTGTCCCGGGCTGCGGGTGTTCCTTTGCTGGGGGAGCATGTTTAAACAGCTCACCCTGCTGTTCATCGCCTTTCTGATTGTCGGACTGGTGATGACCCGCTTCATGCCCACCCCCCCCATGGCCGTGACCAGCGGGATCATTCCGTTGACCCGCCTCTCCCAGCAAATCTCCATGAACATCAAAAATGCGGTCACCAGCGTTCTGGAGCAGCGGGATTTGCGGGACCGCTACAACCTCAACCACGAAGAGTTGCAAAGCCTGCGCAACGAGGTGCGGCAACTGAGGCTGGAGGTGGCCCGACTGCAACGTGCCGAAGCGGTGCGCAAGACCGTCAGCCCTGGCATTTTCACCACCGCCGAAATCACCGCCATTGACCCCTCTCCCTTGCTGTCCCGCCTGAGGATCAACCTGGGCGGAGAGCAGGGCGTGCAGCGCAACATGCCGGTCACGGTGCCCACCGGACTGGTCGGACAGGTGATGGAGGTCAGCAGCCGTGAAGCCTGGGTGATCACCCTGGTGGACCCCGAATCCAACGTGGGCATCGCCATCCAGGGCAAATCTGGACGGGGCATTGCGGTGGGAGCGCCACCAGACCGCCTGCGTGCCGAATTCCCCCGCAATGTGGACGTGCAGGTCGGAGACCAGATCGTGACGGCCAGCCTGGGCGGCGTGTACCCGGCCAACGTGCGGGTGGGCGTGGTGGATTCGGTGCTGCCCCTGGGGGCCAATGCCACCAAACGGGTGGCTTTCATCAAGCCAGATGTGGATGTCAGCAACCTGGAAGAAGTGATTCTGTTGAGGGCCCTGTGATTCGACCCCTGCTTTTTGTGCTGTTCAGCGTGATCCTGCAAGGCATCTTTCCGATTTTGTTGCCCCGTGCCTGGGGCTTTGACGGCCCCGATCTTTTCCTGCTGCTGGCCCTGATTTTTGCGGCCCGCCTTCCCATGAACTGGGGGATGCTGGTGGCTTTTGTGGTGGGGCTGTTTCAGGATGCGCTGGGTGCAGGCCTGATGGGGCTGCATGCCACCGCACTGGCAGGAGCCGTTTACCTGTTTTACGGGGCCAGGGTGTGGCTCAGCCAGCAAACCCCCGGACGGGAAACCCTCTGCCTGATCCTGGCCTTGATCGGCCAGTGGACGGTGTTTCTGTTCCTGACCTACTGGCTGCGCAGCAATCTGGTCACCGTGCACACGCTTTACACGGTGCTGCCGTCGCAGGTGGTGTTCACCCTGCTGTTCACGCCCCTGATGTACCGGTTTGCTGACTTTGCGCTGGGCCGCGTTGCCACCGATGACCGGAGACTATGAACCGCCTCAAGTGGATCGCACTGTTTTTCACACTGGTGCTGGTGGCCTTCGGGTACCGGCTGTACGACTGGCAGATCAAAAAGTACGACCAGTTCCAGTCCCGCAGTGAAAGCAACACCCTAAAGAGCGGCCCCATCCGGGCGTGGCGGGGAGAAATCCGCACCAGAGATGGCCTCTTGCTCGCCACCAACCGCCTCAGTGTGGATCTGATTTACAAGTGGGTCAGTTCCCGCGACAACAAACCCATCGAATCCTGGGAGAAAATCCGTTACCTGGCGGGCATCAAAGACCCCAAAATGCCAGAGTTGCCTGTGGGCAGCGAAATCACCCTGGCACTCAACATCCCCCAGCAGAACCTTTCGGCGCTGTACGAATACGTGGTGTTCCAGCCCAACCTGGAACTGCGGGAACGCATCGAACGGGTGTATCCGCAGGGAAAACTGGCCTCCAACCTGCTGGGTTACGTGGGTCCGATTGATGAGACAGAGCTGGACTCCGGGCAATACCAGCGCGGAGACATCAGCGGCAAAACCGGCCTGGAAGCCAGCCTGGAAACGCAACTGCGCGGCATCAACGGCCTGAAACTCACCGAGGTGGATTTCAAGGGCAGGCGCATCACCGAGCGGGTCGAACAGGAAGGGGAAGCAGGCAAAAACTACACCCTCACCATCGACAGCAAGCTGCAGAAAGCCGCCGAGAAAGCCCTGGATGAAGCCCTCACCGACATCCTGCGGCAGCACAAGAGCCGCCGCAACATCAAAGAAGCCCACGGGGCCATTGTGGCCCTCGACCCCCGCAATGGAGAGGTGCTGGCCCTCGCCAGCAGACCCACTTTTGACCCCAACTGGTTTGCCCGTTCCCCAACCGCACCCGAAGCCGGAAAAGCGCTGGCCGCAGACCGCATCGACAGCCCCATGATCAACCGGGCCGTGAATGCCTTCAGTCCAGGCAGTGTGTTCAAACCCAGCACCACCGATGCCATTCTGGAATCCTACACTTACAACCCGGTGTTCAACTGCCCTTCCAGCATTTTTTATGGCGGTCGGGCCTGGAAAAACTGGGACTGGCGCAACCGGGGACCCATTGACGGGCGGGAAGCCATCGCACAGTCCTGCAATCCCTGGTATTTTCAGGCTTCCATCAATGCCAAAGCAGGCCCTGTCTCTTTTTCCAACACCCTCGCCAGAAGGGTGAAAGAACTGGGCTTCGGCAAGGAAACCGGCATTGAACTGATCGGCGAGAAAACCGGGAACATCCCCAGCCAGAAAGACTACAAGGAATGGTACCCCGGCTTCACCCTCAACATGTCCATCGGACAGGGGGATGTGCTGGTGACGCCCCTGCAACTGGCCAAGGTGCTCAGCACCCTGGTCAACGAGGGCAAAAACCAGCCGCTCACGGTGATCCGGGCCATCAACGGCACGGTGCAACCCCACAAGAAAACCAGTCAGGTGGCCGGGCAGGCCTGGGTCTGGAAACAGGTCAAACAGGGCATGGAAATGACCACCCGCGAAGGCACCAGCAAACACATGCTGGGACCGGACCTGTTTCCGGTGCGCACCGGAGGCAAAACTGGAACCGCCCAGACCAACGCCCGCGTGGACGGCCAGGTGCAGCAATTCGAGCACTCCTGGTACGAAGGATACGGGCCTCTGGACAACCCCAATCTGGTGGTGGTGGCTTTCTTCGAGTTCGGAGGGGAAGGCTCAGGGGTGGCGCTTCCTGCCGTCAAGAAAGTCATGGCGGCACACTGGGGCATCAAACTGGACGACAAACTCAAAGTCGTTCCGGTGGATGAATTGCCTGCAGATTGAAACACAAAAACCGCCTTGGAGGCGGTTTTTTGATGGGATCGGTTGATGTTTAGAGGTCAGGACACCCAGACCATGAAACCCTGGTTTGTGTGGTTTGGATTGTGCTTGTGAAATTTATATTTAAAATTTTTGTTTGGACCTCAGTGCTCAGTACGCCCAGACCAGCACCGCAGAAGCCCAGGTGAGCCCTCCTCCAAAACCCGCCAGAGCGATGATGTCGCCTTTTTTCAGCAGATTGTTTCTCCGGGCATAATCGAGGGCCAGGGGGATGGTGGCGCTGGAGTTGTTGGCATGCTCTTGCAGGCTGACCACAAACTTGCCGAGGTCCAGTTTCAGGCGGTCTGCGGCAGCCTCTATGATGCGGGCATTGGCCTGGTGGGGCACAATGCGGTCCAGGTCTTCCACGTTCAGGCCTGCTTTGCGCGTGGCGGTCAGAATGGCTTCGGGGATCACGCGGGTGGCAAATTTGAAGACCTCACGGCCATTCTGGACGATGTAAGGATGCAGGGCTTCTCCTGAGGGCAGGGTTTTTGCTGTGGCCCCTGAGTGGAGGTGCTTGCCCCCTGAGCCGTCTGTTCCCCAGACAAAGCTTTTGAAACCATAAGGCTCTGGGACTTCTTCCAGAACGGCCACCCCTGCTCCATCTCCGAACAGCACCGCCGTGGTGCGGTCTTCCCAGTTGGTGATCCTGGAGAGGGTTTCTGCACCGATCACCAGGGCTTTCTTGCTGGTGCCCGCCTGGATCTGGGCCGCAGCCACATTGAGGGCATAAGCCCATCCCGCACAGGCTGCAGACAGATCAAAAGCCGCGGCTTGCAGCTTGAAATGGTCCTGCACCAGTGCAGCCACAGAAGGAAAGTAAGCATCTGGAGTGGCCGTGGCCACAATCACCAGATCCACCCCACTCAGGGCCTCAGGAGCGAGCTTTGCGGTGGCCTGAATCGCCAGAGTGCTGGTGGATTCGTGTTCTGCAGCCAGAAAACGCTGTTTGATTCCGGTGCGGGTGTAAATCCATTCGTCGCTGGTGTCCAGCGTTCTGGAGAGGTCTTCATTGGTGATGCGTTTTTCGGGAAGGTGGGTGGCAAGGGCAGTGATTCCAACATTCATGGGATCATTCTATAATTGACTGACCGGTCAGTCAAAGAATTTGCTTACAATTCCTCAGGTACATTGGGAGCATGATGCCCGGACCAGAACAACTGCAGGAGATGTGGAGAACGCTGAAGATCAAAACCCTCCCAGACCTCCCTGCAGACATTGCAAATGTCCTGAACCAGATGCGCAGCACCCGAATCAATGGAGGGGCATGGTACGCAGCTTTTCAGTTTGAAACCCATCCGGCCCTGGATTGGTTCATCAAAGACCATCCACAACATCTGGAAGCTTCAAATTTCTTTGCAGACGCATTGCTGCATCCTGTGGTGCAGCAGGCCTTGAAAGCTGCCCTTCCTGAACAGGGCATCAGCGCAAATCCCATCTTGATGGATACCTTTGACCTGGAAGCCAGTCTGGCAAGGGAAATTCATTCGGGTGGAGCTTACCACCACACCTACACTTCGGTCAGGCAATCCAAAAACCTGGCAGCTTCCTTTGTGGATCAGGTCCAGGGAGATCTTCGCCACCAGTGGTTTGCATACAGTCCAGGGGGGTTCTCCGATCCCAGCGATTCAACCCCCTGGGACCACAGCTGGTATGGGCTGAACAGCCTGAAAAGAAGCTTCTGGATTTTGCATGTCCATGATGTGGATTGAAGAGAACAGAGGAGTGCCAGGATTTCCAATCTAGATGGAACATTAGACTGTGAACTGTTCACTGTGAACTGTAAACCTGTTCAATACTCTCTGGGATGGAGTTCCGGGTGCAGCACCCCATGAATGATCCTGCCCGTCATGCCCCAGATGCGGTGTCCGTTCCAGGGGTAGGTGTAGATCAGGTGGGTGCGGCCTTTGAATTCCCGCTCCAGGGTCTGGGGCGACAGCTGCATGAGGTCTGCAACCGGGACCAGCAGGATTTCTGCCACCTCTGAGGTCAGGGTGAAAGGGTAATCTGCAGGCAAAGTGGCGATCACCGGCGTGACGTGAAAGCCTTGTGGGGTGAAGGTGTCGTCCCACATGCCATGCACCGTGACCTGACTGGGGTCCAGACCCACCTCTTCCCAGGCTTCCCTGAGGGCCGCCTCAATGATGGTCTCCCCTGCTTCGATTTTGCCACCGGGAAAACTGATCTGGCCTTGATGGCTGGGCAAATCCAGAGAGCGCACAGTGAGCAGTATTCTGGGGTTTTCTTCTGCTGTAAAACCGACCAGCACGGCAGCGCTGCGGTACTCTGGCAGGTGCAGGGTCACGCGCTCTCGCTCTTTGAGGGTGTTCAGGATGTCATTCAGCAGGCTTAAGGGCATGGGCAATTCGCTGTTCGGTGCGGGACCTCAGGGCAATTTCGGGGTTGATGTCCAGGGTTCTGGCCCACTGAACCACAGCTTCCAGAACGTCCAGCACGCTTTCTTCTGTGTCGCTGGCGGTTTGCAGAGCGGTTTGCACTTCAGCAAGGCTGCCTTTTGGGAGTTGCAGGGCTTTTAAAACCTGACGGCTGCGCTCCAGGGCACCCAGGCTGCTGGGAATGCGTTCCAGGGGGTGTTTTTCTTTTCCACCGTTTTCTGCGGTTTTGATGGCTTGCCAGTTCTGCACCACCTCATCTGCATTTTCTACGCTGGTGTCTCCGAAAACGTGGGGATGGCGGCGGATCAGCTTGTCACAGATGGATTTTTCCACCTCTGCATAACTGAAAGTGCCGTTTTCCTCTGCAATGACCGAATGAAAGGCCACCTGCAACAGCACATCTCCCAGTTCGCCCGTCAGTTCTTTCAGGTCCCCTTTGGAGATGGCGTCCACGGCCTCTGCAGCTTCTTCCAGCATGTAAGGGCGCAGCGTTTCATGGGTTTGCTCCTGGTCCCAGGGGCAACCCCCCGGAGCCCGCAGGCGACGCATGATGTTCAGCAACTCTTGCATGCTTTACTTCTTCAATCCCTTGAAGGCCTCTGAAAGCACCTCGTCCAGTTGCAGTTGCTTCAGGACTTTGCTGGCTTCGGGGTGGTTTTCCAGGTAATGCAGGGCCGCAGGGTCAATGGACTGCATGGCACGCAAGTAGGCCCGCTGCACCTCTGGAGAAAAAGACAGAAAGGCAGCAATGCGGTCCTGGTCGGAGGAGAGAGCGGGGGTGGTGGTTTTGCTGGCCTTGCGTTTCATGTTTTTCAGCATACAGGTTCAGGTCCCTTCGCACACCTTCACACGCCGCAGAGGGTGGCGATGTACCGGCCAAATTGCAGGGTCTCCTGCTCATCGAAGTTGCCATCGGGTTTTTTGGTGGCCCTGAGGTACTGGTAGAGGGTCACCATCAGTTTCATGGTGGCGTCCAGTTTGAAGTGGGTGTCGGTCTGCCCGGAGAGTTGCAGGGCGTATTTGATGGCCAGTTCCAGGGCGGCCATGTCCACGACTTCGGCCTGACGGTAGCGGAAACCGCCCCCGGTGGCCAGCCATTCCAGCGAGCAGTTGGCGGCACGGGCGATCTGGTTGGCTCTGGAGAGGCTGGGTTCTGCCCCAGTGAGGTATTTGCGGATCAGGGCTTCTCCCAGTCCGACCTTGCGGGCAAAGCCAGACACGCTTTGCTCTCCGATCAGTTCTCTGAGGCGCTGGGCAAAGGTGCTCTGTGTGGGTTCGTGGGTGGAGGCAGTTTCGGTGTTTTCCATACTTTAGTACGAGATTTAGAACCAGAGTATTGACTTCTGTGTGTCATCCCGTAAGATGATTCTACAGGACACAACGTTGTCGGAGGGAAAATGAAAGCACACTTCAGCCTGGGAGATCAGGAAGCCCAGCAGGCCCTAAATGCCATTCACACCGAACTGCTGAAACGAAACAAAACAGCAGTCATTGCCATCGCCGATTCACACGGAGAATTGCTGGCCCTGCGCCGCATGGATGGTGCGGGTCTGCCCTCCATTCAGGTGGCCACCAACAAAGCCTACTCTGCAGCAAGGCTGGGGGAATTCACCGGAGACACCGGAAAAGCAGCGAACACCCAGGGCTGGAGTTTCAGCTATTACGGCGAACTGAAGTACGTGGGCTGGGATGGCGGTGTCCCGGTGTGGCACCAGAACCAGGTGGTGGGCTCGGTGGCCGTCAGTGGGCTCGCTCCCACCGAAGACCGCGAACTGGCCGAACTGGGTGCAAAAGCCATTCTGGACCATCTGAACCTGGAGTTGATTGCATGACCCTGCTGACCGAACTCAAACCCGGAGCCTTGAAGCTGTCCCGCATCATTGCCGGAGCCTGGAGGATGGGTGATTGGAACTGGAACGCCCAGCAGCGCCTTGCATGGATTGAGCAGTGTTTAGAACGCGGCGTCAGCAGCTTCGACCATGCCGACATCTACGGCAACTACAGCGTGGAAGACCTCTTTGGGGAAGCGCTGGCTTTGCAACCCCAGCTGAGGGAGCGCATCCAGCTGGTCAGCAAATGCGGCATCAAACTGCTCTCTGACCGCAGGCCAGAGCACCGCATCAAATCCTATGATTACAGCAGCACCCACATTCGGGAGTCTGTGGAAAACTCCCTGAAGGCCCTGCGCACCGACCATCTGGATTTGCTGTTGCTGCACCGCCCCAGCCCCCTCCTGAATGCAGATGAAGTGGCCGAAACCTTTGCAGCGTTAAAGCAGGAAGGCAAGGTGCTGCACTTCGGGGTGTCCAACTTCAGTCCAGCCCAGTTTGCCCTGTTGAACAGCCGTTTCCCACTGGTCACCAACCAGATTGAACTGTCTCCGCTGCATCTGGACCCCCTGCATGACGGGACGCTGGATCAGGCCCAGGAATTGAGAACGGCTCCGATGGTCTGGTCTCCGCTGGCGCAGGGCCGCGTTTTCACCGGAGAAGGCGATCAGGCCCAGCGGGTCAGGGGTACCCTGCACAAACTGGCCGACCAGCACGGAGTTGCCGTATCCACAGTGGTGTATGCCTGGATCCTGATGCACCCCAGCAACCCCTTCCCCATCACGGGCTCCCAGCGCATGTCCGTGATCAATGAAGCCGTGCAGGCCCTGCAGGTCAAACTGTCTGCAGAAAACTGGTTTGAGGTGTGGCAGGCCGCAGCGGGACATGAAGTGCCCTGAGAAGGTTTGAGATTTCTTCCATGGGGCGAGGCATGCCTCGCCCCAACATTTTTCGTTGTAGATCCCACACCTTGATCTTTTGCCCTTGGCTCTCGGCATCCACACATTCCTTCATGCCTTCTGCCCCTTCTGGGTCAATCCTCACTTTAGAAAGTTTTCCCAGACGGGTAAAGTGAAGCAAATGCACGATACCCTGGTGATCAATTGTGGCAGTTCCTCTTTAAAATTTGCCCTGATCCGGCTGTCCAGTCAGGAGACCCTGCTGAGCGGTCTGGCCGAGAAATTGTTTGAAGCAGAACCCGTGCTGACCGTCAAAAGTGCTGCCGGGAAACAGGTGGTGAAGCTTTCAGAGCAAGGCCACGCCGAGGCCATGCGCGGCATTCTGGGGGTGTTGCAGGAACAGGATTTGCTGTCCCAGGTGTCCAGTGTGGGTCATCGGGTGGTGCATGGTGGGGAGTTCTTCAAATCTGCGACCCGCATTGATGCTGCCGTGGTGCAGGCCATTCGGGACTGCATTCCGCTGGCTCCGCTGCACAATCCGGCCAACCTGCTGGGCATCGAGGAGGCCATGAAAGCTTTCCCGGACCTGCCCCATGTGGCCATTTTTGACACGGCCTTTCACCAGACCATGCCAGAGCAGGCTTACCGCTATGCCCTGCCCGATAACCTGTACCAGGAGCATGGGGTGAGGCGCTATGGTTTTCACGGGACCAGCCACCAGTACGTGACCCAGCAGGCGGCAAAGTTGCTGGGAAAACCCCTGGAGGACACCTGTCTGGTCAGTGCCCACCTGGGAAACGGTTGCTCGATCACGGCGGTGAAAGGAGGCCAGAGTGTGGACACCAGCATGGGCATGACTCCACTGGAAGGGCTGGTGATGGGCACCCGTTCAGGAGACCTGGACCCCAACATTCATTTGTTCCTGTCCCAGACGCTGGGCTGGACACTGGAGCAAGTCACGAATGTGCTGAACAAAAAAAGCGGATTGCTGGGCATCTCCGGGCTGTCCAACGACTGTCGGGAGCTGGAAGAGGCAAAAAATCAGGGACATGCAGGTGCAACGCTGGCCCTGGAGGTGTTCTGTTACCGTCTGGCCAAGTATGTGGCTGCCATGGCAGTGCCTCTGGGCAGGGTGGACGCCCTGATCTTCACAGGAGGCATCGGAGAGAACAGCCGTTTCGTGCGTGAGAAAACCCTGTCCCACCTGGGCATTCTGGGGTTTCATCTGGACCCGGAGAAGAATGCTGGCATGGTGGGAGGCCAGTCGGGTCCCATCACCCGTGAAGGTGGGCCAGTGGCCCTGGTGGTGGGCACCAACGAAGAGCGGATGATTGCTTTGCAAACCCGGGAGGTGCTGTCGTGAAAATCTTTTTTGTCGCTCCGGTGGGTCAACAGGTGGGTCTGTCCAGCACAGCGCTGGGTCTGGTGCGGGCCTTGCAGAGGGCTTCGCTGAAAGTGGGGTTCTGCAAGCCCATCGCGCAGGACCACACCAGCCTGGACCGCAGCGTGCATTTCGCCAAGGAGAACTGCAAGGTGCAGTCCCCCTCCCCCATCAACCTGGACCGGGCCGAGATGTTTCTGGGCCAGCACCAGGAAGACAGCCTGATGGAAGAGGTGGTGAGTGTCTTTCAGAAGGCCTCCGAGGGGGCAGATGTGGTGGTGGTGGAGGGTCTGGCCATCACCGGAAAAAACCCTTATGCCAGTCAGCTCAATGTTTCGATGGCCCGCAACCTGGGGGCAGACACCGTGCTGGTGGCCTCCCTGGCCGGGAACACCACTTTTGATCTGGCAGACCAGCTGGAAATCACCGCCCACGATTACGCCAGCAGCAACCGTCAGGCCCTGGCGGGTTATGTGCTGAATTTTGCCGAGCCTGACACCGATGTGATGAAACTTCTGCACGATCTGCGCACCCACAGCGCACTGCTGGCCGGGCTGCCCATGCTGGGGGTGCTGCCTCGCAATGCAGAACTGGCTGCTCCACGCACCTGGGATGTGGCCCAGCATCTGCATGCCAGGATCCTGAACCAGGGTCACATGAAGATGCGGCGGGTGCGGGCCAACATGGTTTCGGCCCGTTCGGTGAACCGCATTGTGGAACTGTTCAAACCCGGAACCCTGGTGGTGGTGCCTGGAGACCGCGAGGATGTGATCATGGCGACCAGTCTGGCCAGCCTGAATGGCATTCCACTGGCAGGCATGCTGGTGACCTGTGGTGAGATGCCCAACGAGAACATCCTGCGCCTGTGCAGGCCTGCACTGAACTCGGATCTGCCGGTGATGCTGGTGGATTCCAACAGTTACCAGACCGCAAATTTGCTGAGCCAGATGGATCCTCAGGTGCCTCTGGACGACCTGGAACGCATGGAGCAGGTGCTGGATTTCGTGGCAGACCGCCTGGATTCGGGCTCCCTGCAGCAGAACATCCATCTGACCCACGAGCGCAGGATGTCTCCTCCGGCTTTCCGTTTTGAATTGATCCAGAAGGCCCGTGCTGCCCGCAAACGCATCGTGCTGCCTGAAGGTGATGAGCCCCGCACCGTCAGGGCTGCCATTTTGTGCCATGAAAAAGGCATTGCCGAGTGCATTTTGCTGGCCCCTCCTGAACGGGTGCACCATGTGGCCGAAGCGCAGGGTTTGCACCTCCCCGAGAATTTGAAGGTGCTGGATCCAGCCAGCGTGCGTGCAAGGTACATCGAGCCAATGGTGGAACTGCGCAAGCACAAGGGCCTCACCCACCCAATGGCAGAACAGCAACTGGAAGACACCGTGGTGCTCGGGACCATGATGCTTGCTCTGGGAGAGGTGGACGGTCTGGTGAGCGGGGCCATCCACACCACCGCCAACACCATCCGACCGGCTTTGCAACTGATCAAGACCGCTCCGAGCGCCAGCATTGTCAGCAGTGTCTTTTTCATGCTGATGCCTGAACAGGTGCTGGTGTACGGGGATTGCGCCGTGAATCCCAACCCCACTGCGGAAGAGCTGGCAGACATTGCCATCCAATCTGCAGATTCTGCTGCAGCTTTTGGGATCATTCCCAGGGTCGCCATGATCAGTTATTCCACGGGGACTTCTGGAGCCGGGGACGATGTGGAGAAGGTGCGCAAGGCCACCGAACTGGCAAGGACCAAGCGGCCTGATCTGGTGATCGATGGTCCCATGCAATATGACGCGGCCAGTGTGGTCAGTGTGGGCGAGCAGAAAGCACCAGGCAGTCCTGTGGCAGGAAAAGCCACGGTGTTCATCTTTCCAGACCTCAACACCGGGAACACCACCTACAAGGCGGTGCAGCGCAGTGCCCATGTGGTGAGTGTGGGTCCGATGCTTCAGGGCCTGAGAAAACCGGTCAATGACCTCTCCCGGGGTGCCCTGGTGGATGACATCGTATACACCATTGCCCTGACCGCCATTCAGGCGGCACAGACCCAGCACCTGACCCCTTCCTGAAGGTTTTTGATTGGGGTTGTTGAAAAGTCGGTAAGACAAAATGTTCAAAAGCATCCCGGATCAAAAGGTCCGGGATGCTTTGTGAGGCGACTTTGCAAAGAAGATGTGATCTCAATCACAGGATGGGTTTTGAGGTCATGGTTTTGTAAGTGTTTTCCCGATACACTGGGTTCATACAGCACAACTTCAGGAAGGAGAAGGACATGAACAACTACAAACACACCGAAAGGCTCAGTGTTGCTCCCGGAGACCTCTGGCAGGTGCTGACCGATGTGGCCCACTGGAGCATGTGGGACACCGAAGTGGAAAGCGCTCAGATGGAAGGCCTCTTTAGACAGGGCTCAAAAGGAACGATCAAACACAAAAATGGCGGCTCAATCAAGTTTTCCGTGCTTTTGTGCGATGTGGGACAGAGCTACATCATCTCCACCACCCTTGCGCTTGGGGTGGAAATGCTGACCAAACGCTACTGGGAAAAAGACGGCAACGACATCCTGCTGACCCAGGAAATCACCCTGATTGGCCCCATGGCCCCCATCTTCCTGCGCATGCGCAAAGAGGGCTTCAGCAAAAACGTGCCCCAGTCTTTGCAGAACATCAAAGCACTGCTTGAACCCCGTTTTCAGCAAAGCCAAAAGGAAAGCATCAATCACAATTACAGCGCAGAAACCAAGCCTGGATCGGTGTTTTGAAGATTTTGTGATTTGAAGCGTTTCCAACAGTACACCTTCTTTCTCCTTCTGAACCCGGATCCACAGGTCCGGGTTTTCCCTGCAATGTTTCCCAGAACGCAATTGGCCTGACCGGGCTTCAATAAAATAAACCCCCATGAAACACCAGAATGCACTGATCACCGGCGGATCCAAAGGCATTGGATACAGCATTGCAAAAACCCTGCTGGACGCAGGACTGAACGTCACCATCACCTCAAGAAAACAGGAAGACCTGGATGCAGCCGCAGCCTCACTGGGGCACCCTGAAAAACTGCTGGCCGTCAAAGCAGATGCCCGGGATTACGGTCAACTGGAAACCGCAGTGCAGGCCCACCTGCAGAAATTCTCTGCCCTGGACGTGGTGGTGGCCAATGCAGGAGTGGGGATCTTCAAACCCGTGCAGGATTTGACCCTGGAAGACTGGCACGCCGTGATCGACACCAACCTGACCGGGGTGTTCTATACCGTCAAAGCCACAGTGGACGCTTTAAGCAAAACCCAGGGCTACCTGATCACCATTTCCAGCCTGGCCGGAAAAAATCCCTTCGCTGGAGGGGCTGCGTACAACGCCAGCAAATTCGGTCTGAACGGATTCACCGAAGCTGCCATGATGGACCTGAGAACCCTGGGCATCAAAACCACCCAGATCATGCCTGGAAGCGTGGCCACCTACTTCAACAACCACACGCCCAATGAACAGGATGCCTGGAAAATCCAGCCCGAGGACATCGCCCAGATCGTGCAGGATTTGCTGGAAATGAACGAACGTGCCCTGCCTTCACGGGTGGAAGTGCGCCCAAGCCAGCCCAGAAAAGGCTGAGGTTTTCAAAAAGAAAAAGAGGCCACTGGCCTCTTTTCTTATGGCTGGGATTCGTCCTGGGCTTCCTGAACTTCCAGAAAATGGCTGGGATCATCGGGCTGAAACACCTGACGGATCCACTCGTAAGCGCTGCGCTCACTGGTGAAACTGCCGTACTCGCTGGGGTTGCCCTCCGTGAAGTAAATGCGGATCTGCCACTGGGTGGGCAGAATCTGGTGAATTTCAGCGCGGGTCACCTGGTCCAGGTTGATCACATTCTTCTGTCCATTGGGGTTTTTCACCATCAAAAAGTGGGCCATGCCTCCAGTGTGGACACACTTTGCTTTGATGTCTGTAAGAAAGCCCGAACCACAAAGCAAAAAGCGCCTTTTGAAGGGCGCTCTGTTGCTTCTGGAAATCTGACAGAAACCTTACAGGCTTTTTCTGACTCAATCTCTGGAAAATTCCTCGATGCGGTCCTCATGGGCCACAATGGCCCGCGCGGCCATGCCCAGAAAAAACCCGGTGTCCACCACACCGAGGGTGCTTTTCAGGCTGTGTTCCAGCGCAATGGGATTGGGATGGCTGAAGCGCAAATCCGCAATGTAGTTTCCATTGTCGGTGATCAGCAACTCACCGTTCTTCTCTCTGAGTTTTGGCTCCCCAAATCTGGCAAGGCGCTGCAAGGTGCTCTGAATTCCGAATTGCACCACTTCCACTGGCACTGGAGCTTTCTGGCCCAGATGGGACACCAGTTTGGTGTGGTCTGCAATCACGATGAATTCTCTGGCCTGCACCTCCACGATCTTTTCTCTCAGCAGGGCGGCACCCAGCCCCTTGATCAGGTCCAGGCTGGGAGAAATCTCGTCTGCCCCATCAATGGCAATGTCCAGGGGGGTGGGATCAAGGTCCAGCACGGTGATGCCATTCTCGCGGGCCAGACGTTCACTGTCGATGCTGGTCGCCACCGCCACGATGTCGGTCAGTTCGCCTTCCTTCAATTTACGGGCCAGTTCCAGAATGGCGTACTTCGCAGTGGACCCGGTGCCCAGACCCACCCGCATGCCACTCTGGATGTGACTGACCGCTTTGATGGCAGCCTGCTCCTTAAGGGCCTCCAGGCTCATGCAGGTCTCTTTTCCAGGTCTGCACGGATGGCTTTCAGAACGGCCTCGGTGTGCCCCTCCACTTTCACCATGTACCAGGCTTTCACGATTTTGCCTTCGGGGTCAATCACAAAGGTGGTGCGCTTGATGCCCTCTGTGATCTTGCCATAGTTGTTTTTGGGACCCCAGGCCCCGATTTCATTGATGTAATCTCCGGTCAGGTCTGAAAGCAGCGGGAAAGGCAGGCTGAACTTCTCTGCAAAAGCCGCATGGCTGTCCTGATCGTCCTTGCTGAGGCCCAGCACCTGAGCCCCGAGCTGCTTGAGTTCCAGACTGTCCCGGAAATCACAGGCCTCCTGCGTGCAACCGGGCGTGTCGTCTTTGGGGTAAACGTAAAGCACCACATGACGCCCCCGGTAATCTGCAAGGCGGTGGGTGGTGCCGTTCTGGTCCTGCAATTCAAAGTCAGGCATCTGTTGTTGGGCTTCGAGCTTGGTCACAGGAATAGGTATACCACGGAAGAAAAGGGGAAGTGGGTGTGGTGGGTTGTATTTTGCCGAGGACCGAGGGCCGAGGGCAAATTAAGCTTTTGCTTCAGCCATTCAGATGGCCTGTGTGCTTTGGCTTTTGCCCAGCAGAAACAGCTCTCGGTCCTCGGCTCATTCACACCCTCTCCAGCACCCGCTCCACCCGACTGCCGTGCGGAAAAATCCCATCCTGCAAATCTTCGGTCAGGTTGAAGGTGACGGTGTGGTAATGGGTGGGGGCCACCCCGAAACGTTCCTGCAGGGTGCGCGGCAAGTCTCTGGGCTGGAAATCCAGGGAGGTGCGCAGCACATCCAGGTCTTGCTTTTCCAGCAGCATCAGGGGGTCGCTGGAGGCCAGCAGGCCGCCGCACACCTGCAAGAGGCGCAGCAGGGCTTCCCTTTCCATGTCACTGAGCAGGCTGAGTTTCTGGCGGGCGATCATCACGTCCGGGTCGGGCATGTACCAGTGGTACTGGTAAAAACGACTCAGGCAGGTTTGCAGGGTGCCTTTCAGGCTGGGGTGGCTGCCGTCTTTGACCCACCTGCGCCTGGAACCATCGTCCCAGACCGGGGCCACGTCGGGTCCGATGCGCATGGCGTCCACCAGCCCGACGCTCTGGGCGAGCGGTGCGCCGCAGCCAAGAATGAACGCATCTCCAGCGCCTCTTTTGAAAGCTTCCAGGCCTTTGCGGTAGGCTTCGGTTCTGCTGAGGCCACCCCGGCGCACCCCTGGCAGGGCTCCTGCGAACAGGAAATCCAGCTTGAAGTAGGTGTACCCATGGCTTTTGAAGGTGCAGGCGAGCTCCTCCAGCCAGTCCAGCACCTCCTGCTGGGAGAGGTCCAGAGCGTAGTAATCGTTGTCCCAGTTGTCTCCTGCAACCACAGGCTGGCCCTTTTCGTCTTTCAGGAACCAGTCTGGGTGGTCCCGGAAAAGCTGGCTGGTGGGGCTGGCAATGAAGGGGGCAATCCACAGGCCTGCTTTGAAACCGAGCGCTTCAATCTGGGCCGGGATGCGGGCCACATCGCCCTGGAAGGAGGGGCGCTTTTCCAGCCAGTCTCCGAGGTCGTTCTGATAGCCATCGTCCAGCTGGAAACAATCGAAGGGGAGGCTCAGCTCTCTTGCCAGACGGGCATTTTCCAGAAAGTCATGTTCGGTGATGTTGCGGTAGTAGGAGTACCAGCTGCACCACACCCTCACTGGCTTCCACTGTGGGGCCTGCATGTTGTGGGCAAATTGCCGGGACAGTTCTTCAATGCGCTCAATGGGGGCATCGGTCCATTCAAAGACCACTTCTTCCGGGGGGCCGTCTGTCAGCAGGGTGACGGTGACTTTTTCGGCTTCGATGCGGGCCTCCCAGCAGCTCACACTGGTTTTTGCAGAGAGGGCAAAACCCACGTAAGCCCCACTTTCGGTGATGAGGGCAATCAGGTGGTGGCTGCGCCAGATGCCTTTTTCTCCACTGGGCGGGAACTGGATGTCGTAACCCTGTTTGACCAGTTCATCCAGAATGGGCCTTTGCTGCACATCGGAGAGGTCCCTGAGGTCTGCGTCGCTCCAGCTCTGGTAACCATTGAGCAGGATCTGGTAGGGCTGTGCGGGAAGAATCCAGGTGTGGGTCTGTGTGGTCAGGCGGTCTTGCATGGTGCTCCTTGAGGGGTGCAAAGAATTGGGGAAGCCTCTTGCCGAAGGCTTCCCCGAGGAAAAGGGAGGTGGATGGGTGATGTGGGCTTATTTGAAGAGTTTGTTGACTTTCTCGTTGGCGTCTCTCAGGGCACTGGCCGCATCAGTCTTGCCCAGGTACACGTTTTCCAGCGCGGTGGTCATGATGCTGTTGATCTCACTGGCGTTGTCGGTGATGGGAAACAGGAAGGTGCTGCCTTTGGTCTGGGTCAGCTTGGTGAAGGCAGACACGTCTGCGCCGTTCTTCTTGTGGGCGGCCAGGGCGTTGCTCACGCCTTTCTTGGTGGCGGGGAACACCACCCCGAATTTGCCCACGGCGCTTTCACAGGCATCACTTCCCAGGTACTTGACCCATTTCCAGGCTTCTTCCTTGTGCTTGCTGCCCACCCAGATGCTGTCTGCCAGACCGTTGAACATGCTGACCCGTTTTCCGGTGGGTCCCACAGGAAGCAAGGCAAAACCCACATCGAACTTGGCGTTTTCGATGTACCACTTGATCATCCAGCTGCCATCGGTGGTCAGCGCGGCTTTGCCTGCCACGAAGTTGCTGTTGGCCCCCAGGCCTCTGGAGTCCTTGTAGGGCATCAGCAAACCTTTTTTGAGGCTGAGGTCGGTGAGCCACTGGATGGTTTCGGCCAGTCTGGGGTCATCGTAGTAGTATTTGGTGGCGTACAGACCATCGTTGTACTTGAAGCCGTTGGAGGCCGCGAGCCAGCTCCAGCCCGTCTGTCCGTAGGGGTTGGGGTCAAAGGGGCTGACAAAGCCGTACTGCTTGACTTTGGTTTTATCAAAACTCCTGGACAGTCCGTTGTTGCCGTTCTGGTCCAGGGAAAGCTGGGCGATCAGTTTCTCAAAGGTGCCGCCATCTCTGGGGTTCCATTTGAGGCTGCTGAGCGTTTTCTCGCTGATCCCGGCTTTTTTCAGCATGTCTTTGTTGTAGATGATCGCGACGGTGTCCCAGTCTTTGGGCAGACCGTACTGCTTGCCGTCCCTGCCCCACAGGGAGTAGAGGCCTTCCAGGTAGATGTCGGTTTTGACGTTGTCCCGTTTGATCCAGGGGGACACATCCACAATCTGGCCGTTGAGGGCAAACTCGGGATATTTGGAGAGGTGGTTGGTGAAGACATCGGGGGCTGTCCCCGCCACAAATCCGGTGGTGATGCCCGTCCAGTAATCGTTCCAGCCTTTCTGGCTGATTTTGATGTTGATGTCGGGGTTGAGTTTCTGGAAGTCTTTTGCGCACTGCTGGTAGGCAGGGAGCTGGCTGCTGTCCCACAGCCAGTAATCCACGGTGGTGGCTGCGCTGGCGCTGGAAACGGTGGCGGAAAGGGCAAGGATGCTGCTGATGGTCACAAACTTTTTCATAAGGGTCCTCCGGGGCAAAAGTGGGGCTTTCTGGGCGATTTTGTCTCCATTCAAGGCCTTCTCCCTCCTTGAATGCTGAAACCTGGGTTGTGTGAGGAAGTCAACGGTTTACAGTTGACAGTTCACAGTGAGAAAATGCTTTTCTGGTCAGAGCCCGCTGCCGTAAGGCTCACTTGCCGCCACTGAAGGCGAGGGATTCGATGACCCGTTTGCCCATGATCAGCAGCAAAATGAACACCGGGATGATGGATAAGAACGCTCCGGCCATCAGGCCCGTCCAGTCCGGGGAGCCCTGCGGGGTCTGGGTCTGGAATTGCTGCAGGGCCACAGGGAGGGTGTACACGCTTTCGTCTTTGCCAATCAGGTAAGGCCAGAAGAAGTCGTTCCACATGCCGATGGTGGTGAGGATGCCCAGGGTGGCGAGGGGTCCCTGGCTCATGGGGAGCACCACCTTCCAGAAGATCATGAAAGGGCTCGCACCGTCCAGCACGGCGGCTTCTTCAGTTTCTTTGGGGATGGAGAGAAAAAACTGCCTGAGGAAGAACACCGCGAAGGGGGTCATCAGGATGTAGGGGGCGACCATGCCCTGCATGGTGTTGAGCCAGCCCAGGTTCTTGATGGTGATGAAGTTGGGAATGAACAGCACGATTCCGGGGACCATCATGGCGGTGAGCAGCAGGGTGAAAATCTGGTCCCGGAAAGGGAATTTCAGCCTGGCGAAGGCGTAGGCAGCCAGGGCAGAAAAGAAGGTCTGTCCGATCACGATCAGTCCGGTGAACACCACCGAATTCCAGATGCTTCTGAGGAAGTTCACGCTCTGGCCGGAACCGCCAGCTTTGAGGGCATCTTCGGCACTGACCATTCCGAGGACCCGTTTGAAGTTGTCCAGGGTGGGTTCGCTGGGCAGCAGTCTGGGTGCCCCTTCAAAGAGGGTGGTGCTGCTGGAGAGGGCAGTTTTGAGCACAATCCAGATGGGGAAAATCGAGAGCACGATGACCAAGGTGATGCCGAACCAGGCGAGAAAGTGTTCCCAGGGGAGGTTTTTTCGGGGTTTGGGGGTGAGGACAGTCATGGGGAATCCTTTACGCGAGGTCCGACTGGTCGGCCCGGAAGAATTTGAGTTGCAGCAGGGTGACAATGAGGATGATGGCGAACAAAACCATGCTCATGGCGGTGGCGTAACCCATCTTGAAGAAGGCGAAGGCGTTCTCGTAGATGTAAAACACCAGCACTTTGGTGGCATCTGCAGGCCCGCCTTTGGTGGCCACAGCGATGGTGTCGAAGATCTGAAAACTGCCAATCAATGAGGTCACAGCCACGAACACGGTCACGGGCCTGAGCAGCGGCAGGGTGATCTTCCAGAACATCGCTCCTTCGCTGGCACCGTCAATCTTGGCGGCTTCGTAGACGCTTCTGGGGATGCTTTGCAGTCCGGCATAGAACAGCAGGGCAGTGAATCCAGCGTGCCGCCAGATGTTCACAAAGGCGACGGTGGGCAAAGCCTGATCGGTGGAGGCAAAGAAGTCCTGTTTGGGCAGGCCCAGCGTTTGCAGCATGCTGTTCACGATGCCCAGCGAAGGATCGAGGAGCCACAAAAACACCAGGGCCACCAGCACGTTACTGACCTCAGCAGATGTGGCAGAGACTGGAGGCTCGAAAAAATGACTGGACCAACTCTGGTCTGGATCTTACCTGTCGAAATCCCAAAGTCCAGGCCTGTTTCAGTTCCTTTAGATTTTTTGGGCATAAGTTGCGAATACGAAGCCGCTTGATCCACGACCACAACCACTCGATCGGATTGAACTCCGGCGCATAAGGTGGCGTGTGAAACACCGTGATGCGCTTTCCAACCTCGGTTTTCAGGAATTCCAGCACCACCCTGGCCCGGTGAATCCGGGCATTGTCCAGCAGAATGATCAGTGGACCATCCAGATGCTGCAGGAGATGCTTGAAGAACTTCACCACCTGCACACCCCGAATCGCATGCGGGTAGCACTGCTGATAGATTTTTCCACACGGGGTCATGCCTCCAATGATGGAGAGGTTATCCCAGTGGCCATGGGTCGGTAAGACCGGTGTTTTGCCCCGTTTCGCCCAGGTGACACCGCGCAGGGTTTTCAAACTAGACCCCACCTCATCACAGACCACCAGCGTGGCCCCTTGTTGCAGAGCCTTTTGAAGTCCTCGCAACTTCTCCTGCGTCCAGGTGTCGATCTGGAATTGGTTTCTCTCTCTGGACTGGACGCAGGCTTTCTGCGGACTGTAGCCCAGTCGATGCACCCTTTTGCGAAAATGTTCTGGGTGGAAGCGCAGGTTCTGGGTCAGGTAGAGCATTTGAGCCATCCGCTTGCTGGTCCAGCTCTCCGTAGGGTAACCAAAGTGCTTGGCTCCCCGTTGCAGATCCTGCTCAAAACGTTGAACATCCAACATTCTTGGGGGTCTGCCTGAAGAGATCGTCCTTTTCAGACCTGTTTGACCCTGTGCTCTCCAGCGTTTTTTCCACAATGAGACCGTATTGGGATGAACGCCCAGCTCATGGGCAATCTGTTTTTGGACATGGTGGGGATCTTCAAAACGTCTGGCTGCTTCCATGCGCCGTTCTTCCAGTTGGCTTCGGGTCAGTGTGCTGGGCATCCACTTCACCTGTCCAGCATAATCAGCTCGAACTTTTTGTTGCCTGAAAGGCATGTTCTGGGATTCAGCTATACTCTGGTGGAGGAAGAGAGATGACCTTGAACACCCGTGAATTGCTGCAGGACACCTATGATCTACACGTTTATGGAACATTTTCCCTGGACAAAGAGCGATTGCAACAGATTCAGGAACGCAGGTCTGAGTTGAAATTCTTGCCTGCAAACAAATCAGAGCCAACCCCAGAGTTCATGGGTTTGGAATTGGATGTGCTGCAAGCCATCTATCTGTGCAGGAGCCTGAAGGAAAACTTTAAAATCGTTGCGCTGCCTACCCCCATCCGTTACTGGGTCCCTCAGATTTCTGAAGAGGAAGCCTTTGAGATTGCAAAAATAGAGCACCTGCGGGTCATTCAGAACGATCCAGAACTGCAACTGGGGCCTTTAACGGACAAAGTGTTCGGCAGGTCTTATCAGATGTATGGAGTGGCTTATGGTTTCAATTGCGCGAACATCAAAGCACAACTGGCAGGTTATGTTCCTGGAACGTGGTGGGTGCATGTAGACATGGTGGATGGAACAGTGTGGACGGATAACCAACTCGATGCCAGAAAACTGATTTGTTATCTGGCACGAGGAGATTCTTAAGCGCTTGATGACTCACCGTGACTTACACTGACAACAGTAGAGAGCAGGTAAGGAAGGATCATCAGGCCCCGGATCACGGTGCTTTTGACCACCCGGTCCATCGCCACGGCCAGCAGGATGCCCAGCACGGTCTGGATGGGGATGTTGAGCAGCACGTATTTGAAGGTGATGCCCAGCGCAGACCAGAATTTTTCGTCCTGAAAGACCTGCAGGTAATTTTGCAATCCCACGAAACTGGGGGCACTGAGCATGTTCCAGTCGGTGAAGCTGATCCACAGCCCCCGGATGGCAGGATACAGGTAGAACAGGCCAAACCCGATGCAGGCTGGCAGGATGAAGGCAAGACCAATCAGGGCTTCCTGTCTGGCCCCCCTCTGGACAGTGCGGTCTGGGGTCAACTCGGGGTTGGCTTCGGTGGGGTTCATGGTCTCCTCCTCGGGTGAATCACTGGGTTGATGATGGTTGATCGTTCAACTTTCTGTCAGAAAGCAAGGTTGATCGTTCAACTTCTTGAGCTGCTGCAAAAATCGGAACGGGTCGAAAACTCAGGTGGAAGATCGAATGCGCAACGTGACGGGCATACCCAGGTGGCCCTGCACATCCTGGCCTTCCATCAGGGCCAGCAGGGTGTCCACAGCATGGTGAACCATCTCGACATAAGGCACATGCACCGTGGTGAGCGGGGGATTGGTGTAAAGCGAAAACTCGATGTCATCAAATCCACTGATGGACACCTCTTCAGGCACCTTCACACCCGCCTCAAAAGCTGCACTGAGCAGCCCAATCGCCATGCGGTCATTGGCAGCCAGAATGGCGTCCGGTCGGGTTGGGAGGTTCCACAGGTGCTCAAAAGCCCGCTTGCCCCCGCCAAAAGACCAGTCTGCAAAATAGATGTGTTCTTCTGGGACAGCAAGCTGCAGTTCACGGGTGGTGTCCAGAAAACCGCTGAGCCTGAGTTCTCCAGACTGGGTGTGGTCTTCCTGGCGGCCTCCCACAAAAGCCAGCTGTTTGCGGCCCTGGTTCACCATGTGCTGCACCAGTTGCCGGATGCCGTCCTGGTACTGGGGCATCACCGAAGGCAGACTGGAACTGGCATCAAAACGGTCAAAGAGCACGATGGGACAATTCCACCCAGCCAGTTCTGCAATCAGGGTTTCAGAAATGCTGGGGCTGAGGAACAGCAGACCATCCAGACGGCCCTGTGAAAGGTGGGTTTTGATTTCTTGCAGATCGCTGGAGCTGTCCTCGAAGCAGTGGTAGGTCAGCAGGCTGTAGTTGGCATCTTTCGCAGCTTTCGAAACAGCCGCCTGCACCATGTTGCGGTACGGGTCCTGCACATCGAAGTCAGCCACCTCGTAGAACACGCAACCCAGGGTCATGGACTTCTGCTGCCGCAGCACCTTGGCAGTGAAGTTGGGCACGAAGCCCAGTTCACGGATCACCCGCTCCACCCGTTCGCGGGTTTCGGGTTTGACGCTTTTGGTGTTGTTGATGATGTTGGAAACGGTCTGGTAGGACACGCCAGCACGTTCCGCAACAGCTTTCAGCGTGGCACGGGTCACAGTGGGTTCTCCTTGGGAAGCAGGTGGTTGAACGATCAACCTTTTTATAACAGAATTCTGACATGCGGTCAATCTGGCAAAAATCCCGCCCTGTCAAATGCATCTGGCCTGAAACAGTTGCACAGGAACAAAACCCGGAGATTTGTGCACCGGGTTCAGACTTTCAGGACTTGTTTTTCTTTCAAAACTTTACCGTAAAGCTTTCAAATTGCCTGATGGACTTCCGTTTTAGAGGTGCCGCAACACGCTTTCCCGTGAGGCTTTCAATGCGGGCACAAAGGCCGCCGCAATCCCCAGTGGAACCAGCATCAGCACCCTGAACAGCAAAGGCCAGGACACTTCTGGCGCAGGCAAACTGAAGCCCAGCTTCCCACCCAGAAGTTGCCCTCCGGTGTAACCCAGCAGGTACGCCAGCAAGATGCCTGCTGTGACCCCCAGGGTCACGGTCAGCAGGGTTTCCAGCAGCACCACATTGAAAATCAGGTTGCGGCCAGCGCCCAGCGCCCGCAAAACGGCCACACTTTTCAGGCGCTCAATGCCTGCCGCGTAAATGGAGAGCCAGACCGTCAGGGCAGCAAGAACCAGCACCAGCACCGCCAGCACGCCATAAGCTGCCTGTCCCTGCAGCAGGAAACTGCGCATCTGCCCGAAAACCTGCCCCGGAAAAACCGCCTGGGCCACCTGGCCTCTGTTGACCTGACCCGCCACATTGTAAAGATCCGCCAGGCTTTTTCCGGTGTAGAGGATGGCAGTGACTTCTCTGGCCGACGGATCAAAAATGCCATGCACCTCCCAGAGCGTCTCCATGGGGGTCAAAACCGCGCGGTCTGCCGGGCCTCCAGTGGGTTTCAGAATGCCCACCACGGTGTATTGCTGCTCGTGGTGCTCTTCCTCTTCGGGGTCTTCCAGGGCTTCCGTGCCATGGCTGGTCTGAAAGGTGGACCCCAGATGCAAGCCTGCCTGGGCTGCCACATTTGCACCGATCACGGTTTCAAAAGGCTTCTGGAACAGTTTTCCTGTGGAGACCTGAAAATAATCTGGCCCGGTGGGGGTCAGCTTCTGGGTGAAGAAATCTGGCGAGGTGCCCACCACCGGAAACCCGGCGTAATTGTCTCCAAACCCCAGTGGAACTGCACGGCGGGTTCGGTCATCGGTTTTGAGCTTCTGGAATTCGCTGTAGGGAATGTTCCCGATGGGCACGTCCAGGTAAAACAGGCTGCTGAGGATGGCCTGCGTGGGGCTGCCTTTTGCCGTGATCAGCAGGTCAAAAACCTGGGCGGCATCCTGCGCACCTCTTTCAACCTGACGGGACACCAGCGGCACCACCAGCGCAATGGAAGTCGCCAGGGCCACCACCAGCATGGTGATCAGCGTGGACATCCACCTCACCTTCAGGTTTTTGAGGGCAATCCAGAAGGTCATGCCAGTGCCCCCAGGGTCAGAAGGTCTGGAATGTGTTTTTTCACCAGTGGGTCGTGTGTCACCACGATCAGGGCAGCATTCAGGTCCTGTGCTGTGCTTTTCAACAAATCCATCACCTGATGGGAACGCGCTTCATCCAGGTGGGCAGTAGGTTCATCTGCCAGCAGGACTTCCGGGCGGTTCACGATGGCACGGGCAATGGCGACCCGCTGGCGTTCTCCTGTGGAAAGCTGCACTGGCAAATGGTGCAGCCTGTGCCCGAGGTCCACCCTGGAAAGGGCTTCGGTGGCCCGCTGTTTGCGTTCTCTGGGACTTACTCCTGCCAGCCCAAGGGCCAGCATCACGTTTTCCAGGGCCGTGTAACCCTGCATCAAATGAAAATCCTGAAAGATGTAGCCCAGGTGCCTCGCCCTGAAACCATCACGCTGGGCTTCATTCAGGCCTGCCAGATCGGTGCCACTGATTTTGACCTGCCCTGGCGCTGCCACCAGCAAACCCGAAAGGTAATGCAGCAAAGTGGTCTTGCCACTCCCTGAACTGCCCATCAGAACCCTCTGGTCTCCCCTGTGCACCGTGAAGCTGGGGTACTGCAGGGTCACAGGGTCACTGCAACTGGGATAGGTGTGAATCAGGTTGCGAACCTCGATCACAGTTCCTTCACCTGCTTTGCGTAAATGCGCACCAGGCTGACAAAACCGGTCTGGGGATCTTCTTTGATGCCCACCTCCAGTTTCCCGGTCACTTCCAGTTTGCGTGTGCTGGGATCGAGTTCCTTGCCTTCTGGCATGATCACCAGCACGATGTCCGGGGGCCAGTCTGCTGCCGTGGTGCAAAAAGGGCAGGTGGCCATTGGGGTGCGGGTCAGCACAAAAAAATCCAGCTTCGGTTTTAAAGGGGGGGCCATGTAACCCACCATCTTCACCTGCTGGCCGTTCTGTTTTTTCAGGATCGGGGAAAATTCAATGCCCCGCACCGTCACCTCGCTGTAGAGTTCGGTGAATTTGATGGGGGTCTGGGCGTGGGACAGGCCCAGCAGAAAAAGCAGCACAACCAAAAGTTTCTTCACATCACATCCTTTAACGGTGCTTTTTGAGCTTTTTGAAAAGACCTCCCCCGGACGCACATCCAGGGGAGGTCTGGCAAGGGTTACCTGTTCTCTTTTGCAGGGTTCAGACCCAGGGCTCTGGAGATCCCGAAGAAAATGTCGGTCTGGTCGATCACACCGTAGAAGTTCTGGGCTCCCGCACCCCAGGCAAAGAGGGGCAGGGGGTCAGAGGAGTGCACTTCGGAAGAAGCATTGGTGGGGAGGTTTCCGGTGCGCAGCACACCCGTCTTGCAGGCTTCAGGGTTGGCCACATAGCCACCTTTGCCGTCGCTGACAGCGGGGTCCATGAAGACTTCCGTCCAGGTGTAGGTTTCGCAGTAATCGGGGGTGTTGGCGAAGCCCACAGCAAGGCCCTGTTTGGCGTCTTTCAGGACAGGAATGCCGTTCTGGTCCACACTCTTGTAGTAGTCAGGCCAGCTGGAAGTCTCATACAGGCCCACAGCATTGCGGTTGCCGGGTCCTTTGGTGTAATCATAACCGCCATACACGCTGATGGAGTGGGAGTGGTCCGCAGTCACCACCAGCAAGGTGTCTGGGTGGGCCTTGACGTACTCTTTCAGGTAGGCAACGGTGTGGTCCAGTTCCAGCACATCCCAGATGCTACGGTGCCAGTCCATGGGGTGCTCGTACTTGTCGATCATGCCGCCTTCGATCAGCAGGGCAAAACCGTTGGGGTTCTTCTCCAGGGTGGTCACGGCTTTCTGGGCCATGTCCCACAGGAAGGGCATGTCGTTGAAGCTGCCCAGCATCTCAGGACGCTTGAACTGGGCACGGTCCAGGTAAGAGGGGAAGTTGTCGATGTTGAAGAGGCCGAACAACTTGCTGGAATCGGCTTTCAGCAGCTCGGTGCGGGTGGAGACAAAGCTGAACCCCTTCTTCTGGGATTGGTCAATCCAGTTGGTCTCGTCTTTGCGGCGGGAACCGGCAGCAGACTTGGGAATGAAGTCACGGGAGCCGCCAAACAGCAACACATCCGGCTGGGCAGGACCATTGAAGTACTGGTCTGCAATGGACTGGTAATCCCCACGGCGGCGGGTGTGGGTGGCAATGCTGGCCGGAGTCGCATCGGTCCCGAAGGTGTTGGTGACAATGCCCAGACCCATGCCACGGGTGCGTTTCAGCAGTTCCCCGATGGTTTCAAATCTGGGGTTGTCCAGGGTGTCCGCCGTGTTGTCGGGGTAGACGTTCAGGGCGTTCACTTCCTGCTTCTGTCCGGTCATGATGCCTGCAGCACTGTTGGCAGAGTCGGTGATGAAGGCGTCCAGGCTGTTGTTGGTGACGGTGGCAAAACCCTGCAGGTCTTTTTCCATCTCCAGGTTGCCTCTGGACTGGCCGTTTTCGCTGTTGTAGCCTTTTGCGACAATGCGGGCGGCGTTCACGGTGTTCCAGCCCATGCCGTCCCCGATCACAATGATCACGTTTCTGGCGCTCTTGCTGGTTTTCTTGAAGGATTCAGCAGTCCAGCTCAGGGTTCTGGTGACAGTGCTGTCCCCATCCTGAATCACCACTGCTGCAGTGTGCACCCCACCTTTGTTCAGGCTCTGGTCGCGCAGGGTCCATTCGTATTTGCCTTCAGCGCTGCTGGTTTGCTGAAATCCAGCCCAGGCTTTGCCGTCCAGAGTAACAGTGACCCCTTTGAAAGCCTTGATGTCGCTGGCTTCAATGCGCACGTCAAACTTCTGCCCGGTCAGGAATTTCGCTCCGTCATAGGGGAACACCCTCAGGCTGGCGGCACTGGCACTGGTGGTCAGGGCCAACAAAATCATGATGCTTTTCTGCATAAATCCTCCCTTTTTGCTCATCAACAGGGAGATTACCTACTGCGTGTCAATGCTTCTTCAGTGTCTGGTCATGGATCTGTCTGCTGGGGCCATCAGGTGGAGAGAAGGGCTGGATCTGGGGGAACAGCAGCAATCCAGTAGAATGACCACCAAAAGGCCAGATTCACCAAATGACCATACACTGAGAACCTCATCCTCAAGGAGTCGCCATGCCTCAACACAGTTTCATCCTGCCCCAGAAACCTGGTCCCCTTCCCCTGGCAGAGGTTCAGGCCTTTCTTGAGCCCTTCCATGCCGAATTGGTCAGTGCTGTTGATGGAGTTGAACACCAGGGTTTAAGGGCTGGCAGTCAGTTCTACGTGAAAATCAATCAGGAAATCTGGTTTCACATTTATGTCGATCCGTATGATCCAGAAATGTTCTCATATCGGGCAGATGTGGAGGAGATTCTCACAGATGAGGTTGAGCAGAAATATAAAAAAGCTGGTTTCGAGATTGTTTTTGAATACAGGACCAGAGTGGCATCACTCCATTTTGAACTTTTGTTTGGCCTCATGGCTTTGATCGCAGAATTGTGTGATGGTTATGCCCTTGTCACTGAATTTCCAGGCAAAGACGTGGTTCGCTCATGGGAAATCAGGGAGTGGATCCATCAGCAGACATACCATTCTTGACTCACACCCCCACAAATTCTTCAATTTTGCTGCGGGCATCCAAACTGTGCGTCTCGGTCTCCCCCACCACTTCACCATCCCGCAAAAAGATGATTTTCTCGGCACAGAGGGCAGCAGCAGGGTCGTGGGTCACCATCACCACGGTCCAGCCTTCCTCCCGGACCCCCTGCTGAAAAATCTCCAGCACCTCGCGGCCGTTTTTGCTGTCCAGGTTTCCGGTGGGTTCATCGGCCAGGATCACGCTGGGGTGGTTGATCAGGGCGCGGGCAATCGCCACACGCTGCCTCTGGCCTCCAGAGAGTTCAGAGGGTCGGTTTTTCAGGCGTCCCGTCAGGCCCAGACGGTCTGCCAGGGCGGGAAGCCGGGATTTTGCCTGCTTCAACTGTCCTGCCAGTTCGGAGGTCAGCAGAATGTTTTCCTCTGCACTGAGGGTGGGAATCAGTTCAAAGGTCTGAAAAATGAACCCGATTTTTTCCCGTCTGAGCAGGGTGAGGGCATCGTCTTTCAGGCCTCTGGTGGGAGTGGCAGCCAGGGTCACTTCACCCTGATCGGGCAGGTCCAGCAAACCCAGCAAATTCAGCAGGGTGCTCTTTCCACTGCCAGAGGGTCCCATCACGGCCACAAAACTGCCCTGCTGGATGTCCAGGCTCACCTGGCGGAGGGCGTGGACTTTTTCGGTGCCCAGAACGAAGGTCTTGGAGAGGTTGTGTGCTTGCAGGACGACTGGCATGTGCGCCTCCATCATACGGGAGATGGAGGGGTGCGGTGTGCATCTCCCGCATGGAAGCCTGCAAAACATCTGCCTGGTTGCAGTGTCACAAATCCTCGAATTCCATGTCCAGTTTGTCTGCATACTGCGTCAAAAGATAATCCCGCACATCGTCTAGAACTTTAAACTGAACCAGCAGTTCCTGACCGTTGTAAAGTTCAAACCAGCGAATCTCTGCCCGGTCAGAGAGGTACTGCACAGGTTTTTCTTCTGTGGAATGGATCAGGAAAAAGGCCCGCCCCTGTGCATCAAAGCCAAGTTGCCTCGCCTCGCCGCTTTCATAAAGGACCCGGATCACCAGAGGCTGATACTGCAGCACTTCTGTCACCGAAAGTCGTTTTTTTGAAGCCCAGGACTGTTCTGTGCTCTGGTGGTAGTGGGGATTGAGCCCCCGGATCTGGCGGTATTCCTGATAACGGCTGAGGACATCCGCTTCGGCTGCATCAAAGGAAGTCTGCTCAGCCACTTTCAGGCCTCTGAGCCACACTTCGGTTCGTTCAACCAATCCCAGGTCATCCGGGTCAACATGCCAGTGGTTCTCACCCTCCAGAAACAGAAAGTCCCTTTCCCCTTCCTGGTGCAGCAAAACATAAGGTCCTTTCAACTGGTTCAAACCCACTCCTGTCCTCGTCCAGAAGCGCACTTCGTAGGGACTGTACCTGAGGATTTCGTCACGGGTGGGATAAGACAATTCCGTCCACATGTCTGACGTGGTTTCCACGGGAACAGCTTCCTGACGGGTGAGGGTTTCGCGTGCAGACACTTCTGGAGACAGGGGCAACTTTCTGGATTTTCGGTGGGCCCGGTATCTGTCCAGCAACCATTCTTCTGCATCCTTGCGCTTGCCCGAAAACAGGGTTTCTCCCTGCATCCGCACCTCATGGTTGAGGGTTTTGCGTTCCTGGGACTGCAGCAACCCGCCTTCCCGGTGCTCGGTGATTTCGGTGACTTCGTAAACCGTCAGAACCCCAGAGGCCAGCACCTGCATGCGGCTTTGCTCGTGTTCTGAGAGCCACTCTGGAAGGTGTTTTCTGTTCAACACCCAGGTCCACACTCGGGCATTGAGGTTTTTGGGCAGGGTGAACGCCAGATAGACCTGGCCCAGACCAGAGGGTACCCCCACCCACCACAGGTTGTGGTTCCACCAGTGCAGCCAGGTTTGCAAAATCAGTCCTGCAGCCAGACCCACGTAAAGCCAACCTGCCACGGCACGAATCCGTTCAAATCTGCGCCGATACAGGGGCCAGGTGAGGGCAAAAATCAGCAAACCCAGACCCAGCAAAAGCCACCAGAAGTTGTTGTGCACCACCAGTCGCCCACTGGCAAACCCCACCAACAGGGCCAAAACAGCCAGTCCATTGAACATCCCTTGCATTGCTGCTTTCATGTCGCCTTCTTTCTGTCCGCTCAGGGAGAGCGGCGCACCATGCCCAGATGAAACATGTATTTGTCGGTGTGAACATCTTCGTTCTTGACTGCATGGTACTTCTTCATCAGGGCCTGCAACTCTGCCTGACAGGCTTCTGCTTGCTCTGGCGTGAGGTCTGCATGGAACCAGTCGTTGACCGGGTATTCCTTTTCATTGACGCTCAGTCCTTCTTGCAAAGCAGGTTCCAGACGGTGCAGCAGATCTGTTCCTGTGACCCTGAGTTGCCACTCAGGGTAGGCCCTGCGTCCGGCCCGCGCCACCTCTTCCATGAAGGTGGTCCACCACCAGACCGCATGGGCTTTGACCAGTTCCACATCGCTGAATTCAGGCAGGATGCTGATGGGAGCAACAAATTCCTCTGCAGTGGCACGGTAATAGCGCACAGGTTTTCCGGCCCGTTTGACCTCCCGGATGAGGACCAGCAAACCACGGTCCAGCAATTTGTGGGTCCAGTAACTCATTTTTCCCACCGAGATGCCCAGGTTTTGCGCGGCCTGTTGGATGCTGCATTCTTCATGCACGTAAGGCCGGAGGTACTGCAGGTTGCGGCTGTCCAGCATGAACTGGGCGGCTTCGGGATCCAGCAGGTGAGGAGGGTGTGGAGCCGTCATGGTTCTCAGCTTACCCGCCGAAGATGAAAGGGTTACATTTCAGAAACAATTCCAAAAAATGCATTGCATTTTGGATTGGGGCCGGGGCAGAATCAACAGCACTTCCAGGGTCCACACAGGACAGAAAGGACAACCATGAAACAATCCCAGATGAAACAATCCCTGCTGATTTTGATTGCCACAGGAATGATGACCGCCCAGGCCGAAGATGTGTTTTCTTCCATGTTTGAATCCACCGCTGGCAGCATCCAGAACGCCACCGTCTCCACCGTGATTGGTGGGGCAGTGGAGGCCAGTGAGGAGGGGCCTCCAGCAGCTGTGGCCAAAACCGCCTTTTTGACCTACCAGCCCAATGCCAAAACCACCGCTGCAGTAGAGCAACAGATTTTGAAAACCCTGCTGGCAAAAGCTCCGGGCAAAGAAACCGAAATCAAAAACCTGCTCAAGCAGGCCAATGTGGTTCCCAACGTGCGAAAAGCCATTCAGGGTCTGGGGTACGATCCCAATGAACTGGCGGTCAGTCTGACCCTGTGGGTCAACACCTCTTTCGGGCAACTGGAAGACCGGGACACCACAGATGCAGAAAATGCTGCGGTCCTGAAGCAATTTCGCTCTGCTGTGCAAAATGCTGCTGGCCTGAAAAAACTCAGCAACGAAGACCGCCAGAAAACCGCCGAAATGCTGATGTACATGACTTTTTTCCAGAGCGTGGATGTCATGGCCGCCCAGCAAAACAAACCCGGTTACGACCTGGAGACTGTGAAAGCTTCCATTGCAGAGAACCTGAAACGCTTTGATCTGGACCCTGAACTTTACACAGTGACCGAAACGGGAATTGGCAAGAAAGACTGAGTCAAGAAAGACTGAGCTGAACTGAAAAAAGCAGCCCGGTTGTGGGCTGCTTTTTTCACATCATCTGAAAGTCACTTCTTCTTTTTCTTGCGTTCTTCTTTTTGCTTCTTGGCAATTTCCTGGGCGGCTTCCTGCATGGCGTCTGCAGTGTTGGAATCCACAGCCCTTTGCAATTCCAGAATGATTTCAGCAAAATAACCCTGCACCAGACGCTCCACACCCTTGCGGGCCAGTTTGAAGCGGGGGTGCACCGTGAGGGTGAAGGTGACTTCTGCGCCTCCAGGCATGGGCTTGAAGGACCATTGCTGGCTCATTTTCTCAATCAGACCGAAAGGCTTGCTGGTTTCCAGGGTGGCCCGGTTGGGTCCTTGCAGGTGGGTGTATTTGCCCTGAAAGGCTGCTCCACCGTACTTCCACTGCAGCACCCCTTTGATTTTGGAGCCCACCTGCAGTTTCTCTTCGCCTTCATACCTGTATTGACGCAGGGACTTGTCCCAGCGGATGCGTTTCTTGGGATCACCCACCAGACGGAACAGCACATCGGGGCGGGAACGAATGGGGAAACTCTGTTTGAATTGGATCGGGTCCTGCATTGCTCTACCAGTCTACTGGATTTTCTGCTGCTGCTGCGGGACTCCCGTCCAGATTTTCCTGCAGGTGTTGCAGGGCCTGGTCCAGCACCTCTGAGGGCACCTCATGGATCTGCGCCAGGGCCAGAAACACCAGCCTCACGGTCAGGGGCCGGGCATCGGGTCGGGCTTGCCGCACAGCTTCGCGGTAGATGGCCAGTTGTGGAGCATAATGCTGCACGGCTTCATCCAGGTCTGATGCTTCGATCTGGTCGGTTTTGTAGTCTTCCAGAACCCAGCCTTCTGGGGTCTGGTACAGCCGGTCAATGATGCCATTCCAGGTGACGCCCTCCAGACGGAAGGCAAAAGGAATTTCCGGGTGGTCTTCCAGCCGCTCCTTGCGGTCTCCTGTGAGCTGGTGGTGGGTGGTGAGCATGTCCTGCACGGCCTGCAAGATCCGTTCTTTTTCCTGGGGGGTGTAAGGCCTGAGGATCTGCTGGGTTTTCAGAACCCCCATGCCCTTGACTGTCAGATCAAAAGCAATGGCGTAATGGGTGAGGATGCCCACCACCTTGCCAAAATCCGGGATGTCCTGATCTGGGCTTTCGGTGAATCTGAAACTTTTGCGGTTGCGGGTGGGGGCACGCACCGTCAGCGGTGGCGCTTCAATGCGGGCACTGGCAAACTGGGGGTCCAGCAGCGGCTGCTCACTGGCAACTTCCACTTCCTGAATGGGGTTGGTTTTCTCGGTGTGGATCACCCGCACATCACTGCGTTTCTGGTCATGCAAAAAAGACAATTGCAAGAGCCAGCCCTGGGTTTGCCCGGTCCCCCCCACCGATCCGGTGAGGATCAGGTACTTCTGGGCACGGGTGAGGGCCACATAAAGCAGGCGCAGGTCTTCTCCTTCGCGCCTGCGCTGCCAGTGCTGCTGGATGCGTTCAAATTCGGGGGTGTCTTTTAAAATCACCTCGCTGGAATGGGGATCCACCAGCACCCGACCAGAACGCTCTCTGGGGTCATCTGAGAGGTCAAAGAGCACCGTGATGGGAAACTCCAGCCCTTTGGCCGCGTGCACCGTCATGATTTTGACCGCCCCTGAACCACTGACCGGCTCATCCGGGTCATTGCCCCCTTCTGCAGCCAGACGCAGAAAACGTGCAGCTTTGGCCGCGTCCTCAAAGCCCCTTTCGGTGAGGTCCCGCAGCAAGCCCTCCAGATTGCTTCTGGCCTCCGGGGAAGACACATCGATGGGAAAAACCCCCAGTGCCCAGCGCAAGAAGGCCACCGGCTGTCTGGGAGCGGCACGGATGCCTTCCAGAAGTTCCAGCAGCTCTGGATGCCGGGAAAGGTAGCTGTCCACGGTGTCCGAAGGGGTGGGGGCAGGAACATTGAGGGGCGGCACCTGACCCAGACGGGCCAGATCCAGCAAGGTGGGATGGTACTCGGCACGGATGCGCAAAAGCAAACTGGCATCCAGAATCTCGGGGCGGGCGTAGTAATTGCGGCCCCGTCCCAGCACAAAAGGAATCCCATGCAGTTTCAGGGCGGGTTCCAGATACCTCAGGCTGGTTCTGCGCCGGATCAGCACCACCATGTCTTCCCATCTGGTGCCTCTGGCATAAACCCGCCTTAAACGCAAAGCCAGGTCCTCAGCTTCCTGCTTGCGGGCTGCAGCAATGGTATCGGCCTGGGTCAGGCGGAATTCAATTGGGGTGGAAAGGTCCTCGGTGTGGGCAGAGGTCACCCGTGCAGGAAGCCCCAGTTCTTCAAACTCTGGAAAAAAGCGCTCTGCCACCTCGGTGAAAATGCGGGCCAGGGTGGGAGGATGGCGGTAGGTGGTGGTCAGGGGGGCCAGTTGCTCTGCAGACTGGTACAGCTCCAGAAACGCATTCACGTCTGCATTGCGAAAGGCATAAATGCTCTGCTTGGCATCTCCCACCAGATCCACCAGCGGAATCTGCAAAGCGTGAACAATGCGGGCCTGCAAGGGGCTGACATCCTGAAACTCATCGATGAACACCCGCCGGAAACGCTCATGCACCCGTGAGAGCATGTCTGGAGACTGCGTTAGCCTGAGGGACCACTCCTCCACATCGTCCGGGTCCAGAACCCGCCCCGCCTGCCGTTCACGGGTGCGTTTGGCCGCCTCCTGATAGAGTTCCAGCAGCTCTTTTTCCAGGTTGCCATAAGCCTGAAAGGGCGAGTAGGCCCGCTGCCTGCGCAGTTCCAGCAGGGTTTTGAGGGTTTCATCGGTGCCCCACTGAGCCACCAGAGACACACCGGAGGACATGGGGATGGACACCGCCTCTGCAATCACCTCAAAACAGGCTTCCTGAAAGAGCAGGTGGCTTTCCAGTTCATCCTGGGCCGCAAAATCCGGGTCCAGGCCCAGACTGGGCGCATTGAGCCTCAGAAGCGTTCTGAAAAAGCCGTGCAGGGTGGTGATGGTGGCCCCACGCAATTCAGAGAGGGCCTCTAAATACAGCCGCTTGTCTCTGGACACCAGATCCAGGTAACGGCCTTTCTCGATCATCTCACGCAGGGCCAGTTCCAGACGGAGGCGCAAATCTGCCGCCCCGGAACGGGTGAAGGTCACTATGGCCGTGCGCCGAAGGGGGGTCTGGGGCAAACTGAGCAGCACCTCCCGCACCAGAGAGGTGGTCTTTCCCGTTCCAGCACTGGCCGAACGGGCACGGATGCGCATGGTCATGGGATCATCTTAAAAAATCATGGGCTGGAGCGTAAACCCGGCGCAGCGTGAATTTCTCGGCGAATTTGACATCTGATTCCTGACCGCAACGCCTGAATTCTGCCTCGAATTCCTGGCTGGAATAAGGCCACTGGTAGAAGTCCCGGTAAAAAGAAAACAGTTTCAGCTTGGTTTCCATCTGCCCTGTGACCTCCACATGCACCGCCGGGAAGGTCGCATGCTGGGTGTAATACTGGTAGAACTTGATGGCCTTGCGGTGGGCTTCCAGGATGTCCGTGAGGCCTTCATTGATGATCTTGGGAATGCGCGTGAGGGTCAGGGCATCAAAAGCAATTCTGGCCGTCATGCGGTGGTCGGGGTGCGGGCTGAAATCGTCCCAGGTGATCACGGAATCGGGCTGGAACTCCGAGTACAGGCGAGCCAGTTGCAAAGCCTCCTCGCGCCCCCCGGTCATGCGGGAATCCCCCATGTCCAGAAAGCGGTACTCACAGCCAATCTCCCCGGCCACAAAAGCCCCGTGTTGCTGGCGAATTTCCCGCACTTCCTCGTGGGTTTTGTCTGCGTACTGGCTGGCCATTTCTCCCAGGGTGGTCCAGACCAGCATCACCCGGTCTCCGCGCTCCAGATGTTTCTTGAGGGTGCCCACGCACCAGAGTTCATCGTCAGGGTGTGCAAAAACGGCAAGCAGGTTCATCAGAGAACATTTTATACCCTCTGATGGTCCTGTCTGGGCTCAGGCCCGGAGTTCCCCTTCAGAAATGCCAGACCGTTTGATGACCTCTTGCAGGGCCTCCTCTGGCGTGCATTTGGTGTACTTGCTGAAACTCATGGTGAGGCCCCGCATGTCCTGCTCCATCACCTTGATGGGCTTGGGATGCTCGCGCCACTTGATGGTCTGGGGAAAATCAATCAGGACCAGCTGGTCTTCAAAAATCAGCATGTTGTATGCAGAATAATCTCCATGGATGTACCCCAGTTTGAGCATGCGTGCATAAAGATCCAGGGCCTGCTGAAAAAACGCCGCCCCTTCTTTCCACTCCATGCGCACATCACTCATGCGGGGCGCAGGTGCATCATGGTCTCCGATGAAACGCATGATCAGCACCTTTCCGGCCACCTCGATGGGCTCAGGAACAGGCAAACCTGCCACAAAAAGGTCTGAGAGGAACTGAAATTCACTGCTTACCCACTGTGCCTGATCAGAAGTGATGCCAAATTTGCGGGCCGTCATCATGGCCTTCTTGGCCTTGTTGTTGGTGATGAAACGGCCTTCCTGGTACAGCTCATCCCGCTGGAAACTGCGAATGCGGGCATCGGTGTAGATCTTGGCGGCCAGCAATCCGTCTGCACTGTCCAGCACGTAAATGGTGGCTTCTTTTCCACTGTAGTGTTCATAAAGGAGTTCAGTGAACAGACGCTTCTTGTGCAGGTAAGCCAGAGCAGGATCTGCAAATCCAGAATCGGTCTGCTCGGTGGCCTTGCGGTTGGTCTGTGGTTTTCTCTCTTTGCTGCGGTATTTCTCGTGTTGCGAATCGGTGGGTTTCTTTGACATTCAGGTCCAGTGTAGCAGAGGGGCAAGAAAGGTTCTGTGGGATTGGGGGAACAGAAACCAGGGGCAGAAAGCATTGAGGAGATGCCGAGAGCCGAGTGACCCAGCGCTGATCAAGCCGCATTTGAGCGCCTCAGTTTTGATCGGGGGTCCCGGAGGCACGCTTTAAGAGGCAAGAAGGCGCGTATTGGGGTCAAGAAGGACAGAGGGCAAACAGCAAAAAACGAATCTCCTTCTTCTGGTGAAACCAGCAAAAACCCGACAGAAGTTCTGTCGGGTCAGGGTTTGCTTGCTGTGAACTGTCTACTGTGAACTTCTTAAAGCAGACGGATGGTGTAGGGGTAACGGTAAAAATTGCCCTTGCTGGCTTCACTCACACCAATGAAGCTGGGGATCAGGGACAGCACCCACAGGATGCCCATGGCAGGAACGGTCAGCAGGAAGCCCAGACCGAAGGTCACAAAGCCCAGCACAGTGGCAATGATGCCCGCAGCCCACAGGTACAGGGTCACGGAGATCTGGTAGTTCAGCACTTCTTTGCCCTGCTCATTGAGGTTGGAGGAACGGTCCCGGAAGACCAGCCAGGCCACCAGCGCACCAATGACATTTCCAAAACTGGTGGGAATCAGGAGTCCTGCCAGTGCAGAAAGGTGTTGAATGATGGCGTAAGTCTGTTCTTCTTTGCTGAAGACACCCTGGGGGGCGTCGAGGTTGCTGGGTTTCAAAAAGTCACTCATGCATCAGGATACGGAAAGCTGCTGAAAAAAGTTCCCCTCTGCACCTTAATCAAAAAAATCCCGTCCAGCACACTGCTTGAAAATGTCATTTTCAAGCAGTTTCAGAAAAACCCTGTTCTGAACACGGTCTTTGCCTTGTGAAGTGTAAAAGTTGCCAACCATTTTTACACGAAATCGGTTTTTTGACCACCCATAGCGCAAATTCAAATTATGTGCTATCTTGAGCCCGCAGCCTCAAACGCTGGACATTACGTCAAGGAGTACATCTCATGGCCGAAAAAATCGCCAAAACCCAACTGATCGACATCGTCGCCAGCAAGACCAAACTCAGCAAAAAAGATGCCGGAGAAGCCATTTCCGTCGTTCTGGACGCAATCGTTGACTCCCTCAAAGAGGGCAAGAGCGTGGGCCTGCCCGGTCTGGGCACCCTGTCTGTGACCAGCACCAAAGAGCGTCAGGGCGTGCGTCCCGGCACCAAAGAGCGCATCACCATTCCCTCCGGGAAGAAGATCCGCTTCAAAGTGGCCACCACCCTCAAAGACGAACTCTAAATTTAAGGGTTTGCATGGGACGGGATTTCTCCCGTCCTTTTTTGTTGGTTTTTTGACGAGGGCCGATAGCCCAAAGTGCTTTAGTGAAAGCTGGCTGTCAAAAACCAGCTGCTGCTGCAAAAGCTTTTTAAACTTGCCCTCTGCCCTTGGCCATTGGCTCTCGGCCTATAGTAAAATGCCCAAAATGACCGTTCCCGTTCTTTCCTGCATCCGCCCCGAAAAGCCCCCAACTGGTGAGCATGTGTATTTGTATTGCGATGGGGCCTGTGACACCCAGGCCGGTCATGGCGGGTGGGCCTGCATCCTGAGTTATGGGTCAAAAGAAATGGAACTCAAAGGAAATGCCTCTGAGACCACCAACAACCGCATGGAATTGACCGGTCTGCTGGAAGGGCTGAAGGCACTGAAGCGGCCCTGTGTGGTGATGGTGGTGACCGACAGCCAGTATTTGCGCAATGCCTTCACCCAGAAATGGGTGCTGAACTGGCAGAGAAACGGCTGGAAAACCGCCAGCAAAGAACCCGTGAAGAACCAGGATTTGTGGGAAGAACTGATTGCCCTGGCAAAAGTGCATGACCTGAAGTTCGTGTGGGTCAAAGGCCACTCCGGGCATGAGTTCAACGAACGGGTGGACAGACTGGCTGTGGAAGAACGCCTGAAGCTGCGGGTGAAGTGACTTCAGGAAAGTTTTCCCCGCGGTTCCTGCAAACACTTTCTCTTGCAGTGAACTGAAAACTGTGAACTGTAAACTTCTCAGCAAAGCGCTTCCAGCCTGCATCTGAAAAGCGCTTTACAGCAAAGCTTTTGCGCCCAGTTTGAACAAATCGTATTCCATCAGGAAGGTGTGGATCTGCACATCCAGCTGGTTGCGCACCACCCGGTAGGCATTGAGCACATCTTCTTCACTGCTGGTTGCAGGCTGGGGTCTGGAAGTGGTCCAGTCCAGACGGGTGCTCACACCGGGGAAGATGGGAGCATCTTCGTTTTCTTCGGTGAGGGTGATCAGGTAATTGTAGGTGATCCCCAGATAATCTTTAAGGCGTTTGGGACGCTGGCCATCCATGCGGATGCCCAGTTCTTGCAGCACAAGGCGGGTGTAAGGATGAATCTGGCCTGCTTCCAGACCCGCACTGTACACCTCGAAGCGGTCTCCTGCATGGTGTCTCAGCAGGGCCTCGGCCATCTGGGTGCGGGTGGTGTTGGTGGTGCCCATGAACAGAACGCTGGAACGAAAGACTCTCACGAATCTTTTGTATCAGCGGCAGGTCATGGAAAAATCAGCTGGCTGTCAGGTGCTGATGGTCCGTTGAAGGGCAGCTCAGCTGGAAACAAAGATCACCTGTCCGTCCTGGGTGCTTTGCAGGGTGGGCACGATGGTGCTTTCACTGATGCGGGCACAGAAACGGATGTCTTCCCCCAGGCCCTTGCTTTCCAGGCTCATGCCTCCAGAGCTGCTGGACAGGGGTTCGATGGGGTCTCCCACCTGCCTGCGCAGGGTGAGGGCAATGCGGGCACCGTCGTTGAGGGTGAATTCTCCCATGGCCAGCAGGTACTCGCAGAGCACCCCGGCTGTGTAGGTGTCGTCCAGAGAGGCCCGGCCCCGTTCTCCAGAGCACACAATGGCAATCTCTTCGACGGCCAGACCTTTGGCCTTGCGTGCGGCTGCGTGGGCGTTGCGCAGGGCTCCCAGCAAAACGTGCTTGGCGCTTGCAGATGCGACACGGGCAGCGTAGGTGCCGTTGGTGGTGTTCATCACCACGGTTTTGCCTGCATATGAGCCTGCACCAGCTTCAATGGGGCTGTTCCCCAGGTCAAATCCGGCCACCGCCAGACCGCCACGCTCTCCGGCAATGATGGTGTTCTCTGCTTTCATGCCCAGCGACTCTTCAATGCTGCCCGAAAACAGCAGGCGGTCTGCATGGTGCTCCAGAAACACCGTGGCGGTGGTGGTGGCCCTCAGCACATCCACCACGATCACGGTGTCGGAATACTCACCGTGGGGCAGAAGGTCTACACGCAGGCGCATGCAGCCTCCGTGAGGGCCTTGAAGTTGCGGGCAATGCCGCCGGGATTGAAGACTGCACTGCCTGCCACCAGGATGTTGGCTCCGGCACGCACCACACTTTCCACGGTCTGCAGGTTGACCCCACCATCCACTTCCAGGTGACAGGTGGGGTTCACTTCATCCAGCCAGCTTCGCAGGGTTCTGATGCGTTCCAGAGCAGCAGGGATGAATTTCTGCCCTCCAAAACCGGGGTTGACGGTCATGATCAAGGCCAGGTCCAGATCTGGAAGCAAGGGACGGATCATTTCCAGGGGGGTTCCAGGATTGAGGGCCACTCCAGCCTGTGCGCCCAGTTCCCTGATCAGGTGCACAGCGCGGTGCAGGTGGGGGGTGGCTTCGGCATGCACAGTGATGTTCTGGGCTCCGGCCTGCACGAAGTCTGCAATGTAACGTTCGGGTCGGTCCACCATCAGGTGCACGTCCCGGTACAGGTTGCATGAGCGTTTTACTGCTTCTACGATGAGGGGGCCGATGGTGATGTTGGGGACGAACTGGCCATCCATCACATCGATGTGCACCCACGTGGATCCGGCAGTTTCAGCTTCCTGAAGGTCCAGGCCCAGCCGTGAGAAATCAGCAGAGAGGATGCTTGGTGCAATTTGCAGTCTGGTCACCCTCCCATTTTAAAGGTCTTTTCTGAAAAAGGTACACCACCCACCTGAAATCAGGCTGCTTGTGGGGGTCTTTCACAAGTGGCATGAACTTGCAGCAACAGAAAAGAGAGGCTTTGCAGCCTCTCTCGTGCACTTCCAAATCCCACCAGAAATCAGACCAGCAGACCTGAACGTTCCAGCAGTGCATCGGGGTTGGGGTCACGGCCCATGAAGTCCCGGAAGAGTTTGGCCGGGTCTTCGCTGGCCCCTCTGGAGAGGATCTTGTCCAGGAAGTCCTGCCCGGTGGCCCGGTTGAAGATGCCTTCTTCGCGGAAGCGGCTGAACGCATCTGCATCCAGCACCTCTGCCCACTTGTAGGAGTAGTAGCCTGCTCCATATCCCACTGGGGAAGCAAACAGGTGGGTGAAGGCGGTGATCATCTTGAATTCTGCTCCGGGTTTGACCGCCATGAATTGACCCAGCAGGTTGCGGCTGTAATCCAGCACACTGCCGTCCGCCTCAGGGTTGTATTTCATGTGCAGCATCAGGTCCGTGGTGCCCAGAGAAAGCTGGCGCATGGCCACACTGGCGGCACGGAAGTTGCGGGCGGCCACCATTTTTTCAAAGAGTTCATCGGGGATGGTTTCTCCGGTCTGGTGGTGGTGCGCAAAGAGGTCCAGGGCCTCCCGTTCCCAGGCCCAGTTTTCCATGATCTGGGAGGGAAGCTCCACAAAGTCCCAGGCCACGTTGGTGCCCGCCAGTTTCTTCACTTCCACATCGCTGAGGGCATGGTGAATCAGGTGTCCCCATTCATGGAAGATGGTTTCCACATCGCTGTGGGTCAGCAGGGCAGGTTCGTCCCCTACAGGAGGGGTGAGGTTTCCGCACATCAGGCACAGGTGGGGTTCAAAAGCCCCATCGCGGTCTCCGGTCATGAAGCTGTTCATCCAGGCTCCGCTGCGTTTGCTTTCACGGGGGAACCAGTCTGCAAAGAAGCGGGCCAGCAGCTGTCCAGCTTCATTGTAAATCTCGTAGGTTTTGACTTCTGGGTGCCACACCTGCACGCCCTTGACTTCCTGAATGGTGACCCCGTACACCCTGCGGGTGATTTCAAAGAGGCCTGCCATCACCCGGTCCACTGCGAAGTAGGGTTTGAGGGCTTCCTCATCAAAGTCATAGCTGGCTTTGCGGAGTTTTTCAGCATAATAGCTGACATCCCAGGGTTCGAGTTCCGGGGCATCCTCCCCTTCCAGCGCACGGCGGTATTCCATCAGTTCGGCGTTTTCCCGCTCGAAAAAGGGACGGATCTTGAGGGTCATGTCCTGCTCGAACTGCAGGGCGCGTGCTCCATTTTTGGCCATGCGGTCTTCCAGCACCAGATCTGCAAAGTCCTGGTAGCCCAGCAATTCTGCTTTTTCTTTTCTGAGGGCCAGAATTTCGTTGATCAGGGGTTCGTTGTTGTAAGGGTCTTCACTGCCCCGCTGGTTGTAGGCGGTGTACATGGCTTTGCGAATTTCAGGATCGTCCAGGTAGAAGATCACCGGAAGGTAGCTGGGCTGTTGCAGGGTGAAGCGCCAGCCAGGTTTGCCTTTGGATTCGGCATTCTGCCTTGCAGCAGCCCTTGCACTTGCAGGAAGACCGGCAAGTTTGCTTTCGTCTTCGATCAGGTGCTCAAATTCAGCGGTGGAATCCACCACATTCTGGCTGAATTGGGTGCAGATCTCAGAGAGGCGCATGTTGATTTCTTCCATGCGCTGCTTTTTCTCTGCAGGCAAATCTGCACCACTTCTGCGGAAGTCATCCAGGGCCAGTTCCAGCAGGCGGCGCTTGGCTCCGGTCAGGAACTGGGCATCTGGAGTGGCGGCATAATCTTTAAGGGCCTGATAGAGCGGCTGTGAGAGCGAAAACCGGGTGAAAAAGCTGGTGACTTTGGGCTGCACGGCCTGCAGGGTGGCCCGCACTTCTGGCCCGGTCACCACTGAGTTGAGGTGCAAAAGCAGGATGTAGCTGCGGGTGAGGGGTTCTGCCAGGCGGTCATAGGCCTTCAGGGTGTTCAGGTAGGTGCGTTCACCCTGCACCTCCAGCAGGTCTTTCAGTTCCTGTTCGGCCTGCTGGATCTGCACATCGATGGCGGCTTCAAAATGCTCAGGTTTGATGTCCTCAAAGGGCAGGTCAAACCCGAGGCTGAGCAATGGGTTGTCGTTCATGGCGAAAGTATAACCCGACTCCAAAATTTTTCTCTAGTGGTTTTTGCTTATTTTTTTCTGGGTGGGACAGGTGCCAGGAGCATTTTGAAACTTTTTCTCTACTTGACACACTGAAACGTTTACAAAGCTGAACCGGAATCGCTGTTGCCGTACAGCAACATGGCATCTCCCAGGCTGTAAAACCGGTAGCTTTCTGCAATGGCCGTCTGGTAAGCCTCTGCAATCTGCTTTTCACCAGCAAAAGCACCCACCAGCAGCAGCAGTGTGGAATGGGGAAGGTGGAAATTGGTGATCAGCAGATCCGGCACCTGAAAGGTGTAGGGGGGGTGAATGAAGATGCGGGTCTCCCCTGCTCCAGCCTGCACTTCACCATTCTGCACGGCACTTTCCAGCGCCCTGACGGTGGTGGTTCCCACGGCGATGACCCTGCGGCCTTCTTTTCTGGCCCGGTTGATGGCGGCAGCCGTCTCCTCGAAGATCACGAACTGTTCCTCGTGCATCACATGCTCATGGATGCTGCCAGAAATGGGTTTGAAGGTGCCTGCGCCCACATGCAGGGTCAGGTGGTGACGTTCCACACCCATGGCGTCAATGCGGGACAGCAGTTCTGGAGTGAAGTGCAGCCCTGCGGTGGGTGCAGCCACACTGCCTTCGGTGCGGGAATACACCGTCTGGTAGCGCTCTCCTGCCACCGTATTCTGGATGTAGGGAGGCAGGGGCAAGGTGCCCAGTGCATGCAGGTGAGGTTTGATGTCCTCATTGAAGGTCAGCAGGCGTGCTCCATCTTCCAGCGTGCCTGTCACCTCTGCAGTGAGGGTGCCGTCGCCAAAATACAGGGTGCTGTTGGCCTTGCGGGCAGGTTTCAGGTAGGCACTCCACACCTTGTGTTCTTTTTCCCTCAGCAAGAGCACCTCGATGGTGCCTCCAGAGGCTTTGCGGGCATACAGGCGTGCCGGAATCACCCGCGACTCGTTGAAAACCATCACGTCTCCAGGCTGCAGGTATTCCAGCAGATCCTTGAAAATGCGGTGCTCGGGGCCTTCAGGGGACACCACCATCAGGCGGCTGTGGTCCCGCGGCTCTGTGCCCGTCTGGGCAATCAGGTGGTCGGGAAGTTCAAAGTCCAGCAGGTTCATTGTGGTCGCTCCATGAAAAGTGCGCAGTCTGGCAACTGCGCATGGTTTGAAAAAGCTCAGACCTGGGTGGCAGGACTGTTCTTGTTGCCCTTGATGGGCATCAGGCCATGGTCAATGTCCACCAGATGGGTGAATTTGTCCACACAGTCGATGAGTTTCTGGGCGGTGGTTTCCTTGAAGGCAATCACCTCGACCCGTTTTCCTCGCTCCATGAAGACCTCCAGCACATCTGCGAAGTCTCCGTCTCCGCTGCCCAGCACAATCACGTCCAGGCTGTCGATCAGGCGCATCATGTCTGCCACGATGCCCATGTCCCAGTTGCCTTCCCAGATCACTTTGCCCTGTTCGGTGGTGTGGTGGTACTGCAGGGTCATGCGCCTGACCTTGTAGCCCAGCGTGCTGAGTTTGTAGATGAAAGGCCAGGCGCTGGTGTCTCCTTCTTTTTCCACCACATAACTGATGGCCCGCACCAGATGCCTGCCCTGTAAGGCATATTCCAGGACCCTTTCAAAATTGACGGTCCTCTCGTAGTAGTCCCGTGCAGAGTGGTACAGGTTCTGGGTGTCGATAAAAACGCCAACTCTCGGTTTGTCGGTGATGAACATTGTGCACCTCAAAAAATCACACGGCAGATGCCGCAAATAGCATAATATACCTTTAAGAGGCTTCATGTCTGTACAGGCAGGTTCAATGCCCGTCACATCAGAAAGCTGTTCTCAAGGCACATTGGCAGGAGGACCATGAAGCAAAATGTTTTTACAATCCTGCTGGTCAGCCCTGCTTCGCCTCCCCAGTGGATGCCCACAGACATCCAGTTGATCTGGCAGAGCGGGCTGGAGGTGGTCCCGTCTGAAAAAATACACCTGCTGATGGTGGATCTGCAAGCATCTCCCCAGGTGATTCAGCAAGCCCGTTCAGTTTTCCCGCTGTGTCCCACCATAATCCTCGGAGACAGTGCTGCACAAGCAAGTTGTTTAAGCTTGGAGCTTCCACTGGAGCATTTCGAGGGCTTCACCCCCCAGCTGTACCAGCGTTTGTTGATGCTGCACCAGCAACACCTGGAGCTGAACGACGCCATCAACCAGGAACTCAACAACCTGAACCTGCAACTGCTGCAGAACGGCACCGAAGATTTTTACAGCACCCTGGTGGAATGTGCCGTGCACCTGGTGCCTGGTGCCCAGGCCGGAAGCCTGATCGGGGTGGATCCGGATGGGCATTACACCTTCAAAGCTGCCCAGGGTTACGATCTTCCTGGCTTGCAACGCATCCGTTTTGCTCCCCACCAGGTGATCGGAGCAGAAAATGAAGTCCCACGGGCAAGCCGCCTGCTGAGGTTTCGGGAATTCAATGCAGGCCGCCTGGACCCCGAAATCGAAAGCATCCTGCGAAGTTCTGGACGCATCGATGAGATTCAGGTCAGCCTTTCCACCCAGGTGAGGGTGCACCAGAAACTGGCGGCCATTTTAAACCTGGAAAACTTCGATTCCGAAGAGGCCTTCACCTCCGAATCGGTGCGCATTGCTGAGTCTTTTGCAGACCGGGCAGCCCTCCTGATGCAGCGCTACATGCTGGAATGGCAGGTGCAGGAGCGGGCACAGCGTTACAAGCTGCTCAGTGAGCTCTCTGCAAAAATCGAAACCCTGATCCAGCCCAGTGAGGTGGCAGAAACCGCCCTGGAAACCCTGATTCAGCTCACCGGTTATGATTTGTTTGCTTACTATGAACGGCTGGCCCACGGCTGGCAGTTGCAGGCTTACAGGCATGCCGTTCCGCTGCCTTTTGATCCGACCCTCTTGATGAATGTCAATTTGCAGGACTTTGAGCGCCTGCCCCGTTCGGTGATGGCCCGTGAGGTGCTGGACATCCCGGATTTTCAGCAGGTGGTCAATCCCAGCCCTGACCTTCATCAACTGGGCCTGAAAAGCGTCCTGCTGGCCCCCGTGCAGGTGCAGCAGAAAGTGATGGGGGTGATGGTGCTGTGCACCCTCTCAGAACACCGGGAAGCCAGCCGCAATGAAGTTCAGGTGGTGCGCTTCATTCTGGGCCGCCTGCAAAATGCATTTGAACGCCGCACCTATCTGGAACAGGTGGAGTCCACGCGGGAAGCCACCCTGCGTACGCTGGGTCTGGCCCTGGAATACCGGGATTTTGAAACCAAAGGCCATACAGATCGGGTGGTGGATCTGTGTGAACGCTTTGCCCTGCGGTTGGGCCTGCCAGAAGAGGACCGCACCTTCCTGCGCTGGGGCGCATATTTGCACGATGTGGGGAAAATTGGCATTCCAGATTCCATTTTGCTGAAACCCGGCAAACTGACCCCGGAAGAGCGCCTCAAGATTCAGGAACACACCCTGATTGGCGCGGAAATCTGCATGCAAATGCCCCTCCTGCCAGAAGCCACCCGCGATGTGGTGCGCAGCCACCATGAGTGGTGGGATGGATCGGGTTACCCAGACCAGTTGCTGGCAGAGCAGACCTCGCTCCTGGCCCGCATTTTCACCATTGTGGATGTCTTCGATGCCCTCACCACCGAGCGGCCCTACAAAGAAGCCTGGAGCATCCCGACCACGCTGGTGCACATGGAAAAGCTTGCAGGCAAACAGTTTGACCCTGCCCTGCTTCCCGTGTTCATCGACCTGATTTGTGACCTGTATGGGGTGAGCCGGGTGCCCTGAAGCATTTGTCAAAAGCAGGGGTGGAAAAGGCCTGCTGAGAAGTTTACAGTTTGCAGTTCACAGCGAGATGAATCCTTTGCACGCTTTTCAAAGACCAGGGCTCCAGAGGGCACCAGAACCTTCATGTGGCTTGCGTCTTTTCTGGGAGAGCTTGAGGTGCAGATGCAAGAATGTTCTTGAAAGGGTGTTTTTTGCATTTGTTCTAGCTCGTGAAATAAATATCTTTTAAATCTGAGGCCACAAAAAAACGGGGCACATGGCCCCGCAGAATGTTTCTGGAGTTGCTTCTGAAATCAGCCCGTGTTGCGCACTCCAGCAGCAATCCCCTGAATAGAGAGCAGCAGGGAACGTTCCAGAGCGCTGCCTTCCATGCTTTCCGGGGGCAGGCTGCGGAAACGCTTGAGCAATTCCACCTGCAGTCTGTGGATGGGTTCGATGTAAGGGTTGCGCAGCAGGATGGACTTTCTGAGGTTGGGCTCGTTGTCCATGATCTCCCCTTGCACCACCTGACGGACCAGTTCCAGGGCTTCCTGGTGGGCCTGCTGGATCTTCTGGCCCAGTTCAGGGAGGTGGGGTGCCAGGTTCAGGTAAGCCTGGAAGACCATCATGTCGGTCTTGGCAAGGCTCATCTGGGCGTTGTCCAGCACACTTCTGAAGAAAGGCCAGTTCTGGTACATGTCACGGGCGACCTCCAGATCCATGGTCTTTAAACCTTCCAGCAGACCGTACCAGCCGGGAACGTTGGCGCGGTTCTGGGTCCAGGCCATCACCCAGGGGATGGCCCGCAGGTTGTGCAGGGTGGCTGGGCCGGGACGGCGCACCGGACGGGAGGCGATGTTCAGGCGGGCAATCTCCCGGATGGGGGTCACCAGTTCAAAGAATTCCAGGAAGTCAGGGTGCTCCACCAGTTCACGGTAGGTTTTCTGGCTGACTTTGGAAGCCCCCTGCATGGCCTTGACCCAGTTTTCAGGCAAATCCTGCACAGGTTTGGCTGCAGAGAGCAGCAGACCATACATGCCCTGCTCCAGGTTTCTGAACGCAATCTTGGGGTGGGAGTACTTGTCTGCCAGCGCTTCGCCCTGCTCGGTGATGCGCAGTCCGGTTCCGATGGTTCCGGCAGGCTGACCCAGGATGGCGCGGGCCATGGGGCCGCCACCACGGCCAATGGAGGTCCCGCGTCCATGGAAGAAACGCCAGGGCACTCCGGCTTCGCGGCACACATCAGAGATCAGGCGCTGGGCTTCATGCAAAGCCCAGTTTGCAGCCAGGAAACCCGCATCTTTGTTGGAATCTGAGTAGCCCAGCATGATTTCCTGCACGTCGTCTGCCAGGATCTTGCGGTATTCTCCGTTGGAGAGCACCTCGCGCATGATCTTGGGGGCATTCTGCAGGTCTTCCAGGGTCTCGAAAAGGGGCACAGGCAGCACCCGCACACCAATTTCACGCGACAGGATCAGCACTTCCAGGAAGTCAGAGACACTCTCGCTCATGGAAACGATGTAACGACCAAAAGACTCCTGGCCGTACTTGCCCAGCGCCTCGCGGATGGCCCTGAGGGGACCCAGCACACTTTCAAGGTCTGCACTGGGAGCGGCTTCTGCAGGCAGCATGGGCCTGCGGGTCTGCAGTTCCTTGCGCAACACATTGACCTTGGCTTCTTCAGGCAGGTCCTGGTAGTTGGGTACGCCAGCGTAGGTCAGGAGTTCTGCCACTGCAGCCCCGGTTTTGCCAGAGTGCTCGCGGATGTCCAGGCTGACCAGGTGGGTACCGAAGGTGCGGGTGCGGGTGATCACGGGTTGCAGGAACACCTGGGCAGAACGCTTCTGGAAGGACTGCTCCAGGGCTTTCTCCAGGTGGCGGATCTGGTCCAGCACCTGATCGCCACGCATGGATTCATTGTTGTGGATGGCCTGCAGCACTTCACGCCAGGGTTCTTCGGCCTTGTATTCGCGGGGGGCTTCCACCCGGGTCTGGTGGTGGCTGAGTGCAGAGAAGGCTTCACGGATGTCTGCCCGCAGCATTTCACGGGCACGGTCTGCGTGCAGGGCCAGCGTTTCACGGGTGACTTCGGGGGTCACGAAGGGGTTGCCGTCCCGGTCTCCTCCCATCCAGGAGTAGAAGTGGTAAGGCAGGCGCAGTTTGGCCTGCTTGCCATACACCCGCTCAAAAGCGCTGCGGAATTCGTTTTCCAGGGCAGGCAGCACGGCACCAATCACTTCGATGTAGTTCAGACCGCCTTTGACTTCATCGCGCACGGTGGGGCGCACGTGGCGCAATTCCAGGGTGCCCCACAGGGCTTCCACATGGGCGGTCACGCGTTCCTGGGCCTGCACATCGTCCAGTTTGGGCAGATCGCGGGCAATTTTGTCCAGGTGGAAGCGCACGGTGCGGCGGCGCATCTCGGTGGGGTGGGCCGTGAAGGTGAGGCCCAGGTGCAGGCCTTCCACCAGGGCAATCACGTCTTCGGCTTTCATGCCCTGCTCTTTGAGGGCCGTGAAGGCTTTTTCCAGACTCTGCTTGTGGGGGCCATCGGAGTTCTCGATTTTGCGAACCCGTTCGTATTCTTCGGCCAGGTTGATCAGCTGGAAGTACATGGAGAAAGCCCGCACCAGGGATTCCGCATCCAGCAGGTTGAGGTCCTTGAAGAAACCCTGCAGTTCGCTGGTGTCCTCTCCGTTTTCACGCAGTTCGATGCTGCGGGTTCGCACTTTTTCCACCAGCTCAAAAAACCGCTCGCCCTGCTGCTCTTTTAAGACGGTCCCCAGGGCGCGCCCGAGGGTGTTGACATCCTGATTGATGGTGCGCATTACTCTTCCTCCGTGTGCTGATAACGCTCGATGTGCTGGCACTGGTTGTTGTGAACATGCAGGACCACGCCGTTGAGTTGCGCCCGTCCTTCTGCCGTGCTCCAGCGCACCGGGATTTTGTCGACAAATTTGGAAATGGGTCCGTCTGGAGCGGCTCCAATCACACTGTTCAATACGCCCGTCATGCCTGCATCGGTCTGGTAGCCGGTTCCTCTGGGAAGGATCCGGGTGTCTGCAGTGGGAATGTGGGTGTGGGTGCCCACCACGCCCGCCACCCGACCATCCAGGAAAAAGCCGTAGGCGGTTTTCTCGCTGGTGGCCTCTGCATGAAAATCCACAAAGATGCTGCCCAGGTCTTCTCTTTCCAGCAGGGTGTTGGTTCCTGTGAAAGGGCAGTCCAGGGGATCCAGCCACACCCGACCCATGGCATTGATCACTGTGATGCGCTCCCCTTTGACCTCGAAGGTGTGCATCCCGTGTCCGGGGGTGCCCAGTGGGTAATTAAAGGGCCTGAGGATGTGGTTGGTCTGCAGCAACTCGTACACTTCCCGGTTGTCCCAGGTGTGGTTTCCCAGGGTGATGCAGTCTGCTCCGGCATCCAGCAGGGTTTTCGCGCTTTCTTTGTTGATCCCGAAGCCCCCTGCGGAGTTCTCCCCGTTGACAATCACAAAATCAAATTGGTCACGGATGGTCGGCAGGTGGTTTTTGAAGATCCGCCTGCCTGGTTTGCCGTAAACATCCCCCACGAAAAGCACTCGTAGCATGAGTCAAACTATAACGTAACTTTCACACCAAGGGAAAATTTGTTTAACGTGCGCGGTATACTGCCCCGTAAAATGGTTTTCCCCGTATCAGACGACAGCCTGAACTGTTGCCCCTGAAGTGGTGTACTTGCTGCGATATTTAACCCACAGAAAAAATATGCATTCTGGCGTTCTGGATGCACAAAAAAACTGGAACCCAGGGTTCCAGTGTCAGACCCAGCAGCCAGAATCACTCTTCCTGCAGCACTTTTGGCACAAACTTCAGGGCATCTGCAGCCACAAAATGCAGCGGAATGCCACACCAGTGTTTGATCAGTTTGTCCTGGTTCACGCCATGCAAATGCCCGTAAACCACCCCATCTGGACGGTGATGCTCGATCAGGCGGGTGAACCCGTTGGGTTCAAAAGCCGCATTGGTGAGGGGATAATGCAACATCACCAGCAATTTTTTACCCTGCAGCTTGCGGGCGGCTTCCAGGGTGAGCCTCAGGCGTTCCACTTCCCGCAGGTAGATTTTCTCGTCTTCGGGTTTGAAGCCCTCGGTGCCAGGGGTGACCCAGCCCCGGGTGCCACAGATCACCGTGTCTCCAAAAACCACGGCATCGTTCTGCAAGGCATACATGCCTGCAGGGAGCACGGCCCGCAGTTTGGAGATGGCAGGCCACCAGTAATCGTGGTTGCCCCTGGAAATCACTTTGATGCCAGGCAGGGCAGCGATGTCCTGCAAGTCCAGCAGCGCTTCTGGGAGGTGCATGGCCCAGGAGATGTCTCCGGGAATCAGGACCAGATCGTCTGGCTGCACGGTTTCATGCCAGCGTTCAAAAAAAATTTGAGGATGACCCGCCCACCCCGGACCGAAAATGGTCATGGGTTTGGGGGTGTGACGGGACAGGTGGGGATCGGCAATGGCCAGAATTCGCATGGTTTCATTCCTGTGGATTGATGCTATGAGGATTGATGCTATGAAAAATCCCCCCAGAGCTGGGGGGGTTGGTGGTCGGGGCGGCGAGATTCGAACTCACGACCCCTTCGTCCCGAACGAAGTGCGCTACCAGGCTGCGCTACGCCCCGTGACCACGGCAAAGGGTAGTTTACCCGTCCAGATCGGCAATGTCAAGCTGAAATTCCTCTTTCAGAAGCTTAAGCACTTTACCGTATTCAAAGCCACGGCGCACCAGAAAACCCACCGCCCGGCGGAAGCCTTTCTCTCCATCCCGCTGCCATTTCTGCAGGTTTCTCTCCATGAGGTCTCGAAGTTCCTGCTCCTCGGATTCGTCATCCCGCAGGGTCTTTGCATTGGCCTTGACCCCTTTTTCATAGAGTTTCTGCTGGATGTATCCTCTGCCCACCCCTCGTTTGCGGGCCAGGGTGCGGGCCACCTCCTGGTCGTTGAGGTAACCATAGCTTTTCAGCAGTTCAATCAGGGCATCTGACTGCTCAGGGGTGGCCCCTCTGCGGATCAGGCGGGTGCGCAGTTCATGCTCAGAGAGTTGCTTCTGGGCCAGTGCCCGGAAAGCGTAGGCCTTGAGTTGTTCCAGTTCCACATGTTTTACAGGGTTTTGGTTTTCCATCGTCCGCTCCAGAAGCGCCACAGGTAAATCAGTGCAATGGCTGTGATGTAAATCAGGGCTCCCATCCAGGCGCCCTGCACCCCGTAACCGTTTTCGGTCAGCAGGTAAGCAGGAAGCACCAGCAAAGACCAGGATCCCAGCACCGTCACCAGCATTCTAAACCGGGTGTCCCCTGCTCCCGAAAGGGCTCCCCCCAGAATGATCGCGATGCCATCCACCACCTGATAGAGCGCCATCACCCGCATGATCTGCACACACAGTGCCACCAGTGCAGGATCATGGGTGAAGAGGTTCACCAGAGGCACAGGAAAGGCAATGAAAGCAACAGCAATCAGGGTCATGAAACTGCCCCCCAGCACCGTGCCCCGCCACCCCACCCGCTGTGCAGTGGTCACACTCTGTTCTCCAATGAAGCGAGACACCAGGCTGCCCGTTGCTGCCGAGAGGGCAAAAGCAGGCATGAACCCGAAACTTGCCATCTGGTTGGCGATCTGGGACGCGGCCAGTTCCAGGGTGCCCAGCCTGGAGATGATGGTCATGAACACCGCAAACCCGGCCACTTCTGAGAGGTCTGCCAGTCCCATGGGAATGCCCAGCCTGAGGGTGCGCGCACTGTCCCGCCAGTGGGGCCACAGGGGGCGCATCACCCCATGCAGTTTAAACAGCACCACAAAACTCACCACGCACTGCACCACCACCGAGATGAAAGCTCCCCAGGCTGCACCTGCCACCCCCCAATGAAACTGAAAAATGAACACCCAGGCCAGCAGGGCATTGAGGATCACGGTCATCCAGCTGAGGATCAGGGGAATTCGGCTGTTGCCCACCCCCAGCAGGAACCCCACATTGAGGATCACCAGCAGGGCAAAAGGCGTTTCCAGCAAACGGATGCGGGCATAGGTCAGCAGGGCTTTTGCCAGTTCAGGCTCGGGGTTGCTGAGCTGCACGATCCAGTTCAGCAGGGGCTGTCCCAGCAGGGTAATGATCAGGGCCAGCAGCACAGAGATCGTGAAATACACCCCGTACCATTTGCGCATCTCGCGGGGTTCATTGGCTCCAAAGGCACGGGCCACAAAAGTGGTCACCGAGTTGGTGTAACTGCGAAACAGCAAGGTGAGGGTGAAAGCATACATCCAGCCCAGACCCACAGCGCCGACCTCCACCTGTCCCAGCCTTCCCATGAACAGCGTGTCGGTCACGCCCAGCATGGAGTAAGCAAGGTTGGAGAGCATCAGGGGCCAGGCCAGTTGGGTCAATTGAGAGGTCAGTCCAGAAGGGGTGCGAGCCGTCGTCACCGGTTCAGCCTACCATCCTGTATACAATCAGGAAAGCGCTTTCATGCCTATTGAAAACCAGCCACCAGAAGTCAGCCTTCAGCAAAAACCCAAAGCAGGTTTCAGCCTGAATCAGCAAAGCAGTTGAACGTTTGACCTGACAGCCACTTCAATGCAAATGGCTGCTCCCTTGCAATATTGGGCATCCTGAGCTACCATTTAAAGGCTTGTGTATTTTTGAATGCACAGGTGCACCCAGAAGTGCGGGTGCGCGCTTGCTGCAAAGCAGTCAGGCGCTCCGTGTTCCCCAGAACTGCGAAAAATGGGAACCGCTCCGGCAAAAGTCCGGAAGAAAGAGAGCAAAACATGCCTTTACGTCACCCTTCTGCACAAAAGCGTCACCGCCAGAGCCTCAAGCGTCGCCAGAACAACCGTTCCAAAAAGAGCGCCATCAAAACCTTCAGCAAAAAAGCCGTTGACGCTGCTGTGAGCGGTGCTGAAAACGCCAAGGAACTGCACAGCTTCGCTGAGAGCCTGATCGACAAGGCCGCCAAAGGCAGCACCCTGCACAAGAAAACCGCTGCCCGCAAGAAGAGCCGTCTGGCCAAGCGCCTGAACAAAGCTGCTCAGCCTGCCCAGTAATCCCATCTGAAATTCAAACCAGGAGGCTTTGGCCTCCTGGTTTGTTGTTTCTGCTTTTTGAATCAGTAAGCGATGGTGAACCTCTGGCGCTCGTGCTTGGGGTCTTCCAGTTCACTGATGACAGCGTGGGCGTAATCTTCCACACTGATGTTGCTGTTTCCGGCAGCATCGGACAGCAACTGGTCTGTTCCGAGGCGGTACTGGGTGGTGCGCTCTCCGGGGGCAATGATCGCAGCCGGGCTGAGGTAGGTCCAGTTGTGGTCGGTGCTTTTCAGCAGTTCCAGGGCTTCACCCTGCTGCTGGGCTTCGTGTTTGTATTCAGCAGGAAACTGGGGAATGTCCATGAGTTTGACTCCGGGAGCCACTTCCAGGCTGCCCGCCCCTCCCACCACAAAGAGCTTCACACCTGCCTGCTGGGCTCCGGCAGCCACCGTTTGAATCACTTCAGGGATGGGGGTGTCTCCGGGTTTGCGGGCACTGACCGAGGCGATCACCACATCGTGTCCTCTGGCAAGGTCTGCCACCTGTTCGCTGCTGGTGATGGTGGCTGGCACCACGCTCAGGCCAGCGGTTTCTTGCAGGGCACCTTCGCGTCTCACCACTGCGGTGACCTCATGGCCTTTGTGCAGGGCTTCTTTGAGCAGGGCGGAACCAACAAAACCAGTGGAACCAATCAAGAGAATCTTCATGGGTGCTCCTTTCAATGAGCAATGAGAGGTCTTTCCTGTAAAAATAAATTTTACAGGTTTTCCAAAAAAAATCTTCACACCTTCTGTCGGGTCAGCTCTTCGGCAAAGTCAGCCAGGGTGATGCCAGAGAACCGCTCTTCCATGGCTGTGCGGGCTTCCAGGAACACCCAGTCCAGGGATTCCTGGATGTTCTGTCCGATGGGACAATCGGGGTTGGGTCGGTCATGCATCCCAAACAGTTCGCGGTCAGGCACCACTGCCCGAAACACGTCCAGCAAGGTGATCTGTTCTGGAGACCGGGTCAGTCTGGAACCAGCCACCCCTGGACGCGTGTGCACCAGACCTGCCTGTTTGAGCTGGCTCAGGGCACTGCGCACCACCACCGGATTCACCCCCACGCTGCCTGCCATCTCTTCTGAAGAAGACATGCGGTCCGGCGTCAGGGCAATCAGGGACAGCACATGCACTGCGACAGCAAAACGGCTTGTGATCATGCCCACCTCCAGACCTGTAATAATTATATTTACAGGTCTGGAGAAATGTCAAGTCTGCAGGTTCTTCTGCAGGGCTTCCAGCAATTCCCCGGTCTGCCAGTAAATCCCGTGGGTGTAGTAATGCCCCTTCAGCAAATCGTTTAAACCGCCTTCTGGATGCACCTGCACATCAAGAACAGGTTGCCCTGAAGCCAGCACAAACATTTTGGAGGCCACAAAAGCCAGGGGGTCCAGAGGTTCCCACAGGTTGATCCAGCGCTTCAACTGGGCCGGAAGCAGGAGGGACTTCCCCTGATAGGCTCCTATGGAAGGTCTGGGATCGATCAGGTGAAAATAGGGGAACTGGCTGCCAAATGTGGTCAGTGATTTTGCCTGCAGGGGAAGGGGACTCCTCAGAATCAGGTCCAGGGCAATCACGCCACCCAGCGAATGCGCCACCACATGCACAGGTTTTCTTGCTGTGCCGTACCCAGATTTTTTCACATCAAAAGCTTTCAGAACCTCCAGAACCCGGTTCTGAATGGTCCTCTGGTTGCGCTGGTACACCAGAATGTCGCCCAGAGAGGTGGTGATCATGTGCCGGTTGGTGACCCTGGCGGTCTGGTACAACTGGGCCAGTTGATTGCGCACCGTCTCCCCTGCTGCCCGGTTGATGGCCTGTTCCAGCTGAGCTTTGATTGGCGCTGCCAGCCCAGGAGAAAGGGTGTTGATCAGGGAAAGCAGATCACCCATCCGGGCATTCTGCACAGAAATGGGAGGCAAGCTGAGGGCAGGTGCAGGATCCAGATCTGGCATGCAGGCGTCCAGATTTTCAGTGTGGGCTGCCAGATCTCCCCAGAACACCGGAAGAAACTGAAAATTCCTGTTCCCAGATGCCTGTTCAAAAGCTTTTTGCAGGGTCTGGACTTCTTTCTCAAATCCTGTTTTGTCGCGGTTGCCAATCCCCTGAATCACCAGAACAGGTTCCATCAAAGTCCTTTCAAAAAACCTGCCTTTTACAAGGCAGGTTCGGCAGAAGGGTTTTATTGGGCAGCGTCGGTCAGGTGTTCGGCTTCGGATTTTTCTTCCCAGCCCCCCATGATGTGCACGTGGGTGTGGAACACCACCTGCCCGCCTCCTGCGCCCACATTGACCACCAGACGGTAATCGGTCAGGTGCTCACGGGCCACTTTGTTGGCGGTCAGGAACAGTTCTCCCATGTGCTGGGCATCTGAGATCTCATCCAGACGGCTGGAAAACCGTTTGGGGATCAGCAGCAGGTGCACGGGGGCTTTGGGGGCAATGTCCCGAATGGCGATGAACTGCTCGTCTTCGTAAACGATCTGCGAGGGAATTTCGCGGTCAATGATCCTCTGGAAAATGCTTTTCTCCATGGGTGTCCTCCAGCAAGAGATGTGCAGCGTTCAACGGGTCCATTGTGCCTGTTCTGGCCTGCTGGCGCAAGGCTTCGCGTTTCTGGGGGTTCACCTGCGCCTGAAAATGCAGCCACACCAGCTGTTTCAGGTGCTCCTCAAACCACGCGGCCTGCTGGTCCTGCCTTTTGTGCAAGAGGTCTGCAGCGTGTTTTTCACGCCAGAGCTTCAGATGCTCCCAAACCTGAGCAATGCCTTTGCCTTGCAATGCACTGATCTGCAGCACTTTTGCCGCTGTTTTTTGCAGCCTGAAGGCACTTTCCAGCTGCACCTGGGTCAGGTTGGCCTTTTCGGGCAAAAGGTCGGTTTTGTTGATGAGGACCAGATCCACCAGTTCCAGAATGCCCCTTTTGACCGCCTGCAGGTCGTCTCCAGCATTGGGCAGGGTCAGCATCAAAAAGACATCGGTGAGGCTGGACACCAGCGTTTCCGATTGGCCCACCCCGACGGTCTCGATCAGGATGACCTCAAAACCTGCTGCTTCACAGGCCAGCATCACTTCACGGGTGTGCAGGGCCACCCCTCCCAGCACCCCTGCACTGGGACTGGGGCGGATGAAAGCCTCTGGACGGCTGGACAGCTTTTCCATGCGGGTCTTGTCTGCCAGAATGGACCCGCCTGAAACGCCTGAACTTGGGTCGATGGTCAGGACAGCCACTTTCAGATTCTGCTGGATCAGGTGCAACCCAAAAGCCTCAATGAAGGTGCTCTTCCCTGCTCCGGGCGTCCCACTGATGCCGATCCTCAGGGCCTTTCCGGTGTATGGGAGCAGCTGTTGCAACAGGGCTCTGGCCTGCTCTTGATGTTCTGGTTTGCGGCTTTCCAGCAATGTGATGGTGCGGGCCAGTGCCCGACGGTTCCCCTGCAACAACTGAGCAAACAGATCAGGACGGTGCAAATCAGGACTGGGCATCTTGCAGCAAATTAAGGAGGTCCTGGGCAGCGTCCATCACCACCGTGCCCGGTGTGAAAATGGCGGAAACCCCGGCTTCGTACAGCAGGTGGTGGTCTTGCGGCGGAATCACCCCTCCGGCCACCACCAGAATGTCACCGGCCCCCTGTTTCTGCAGTTCTGCAATCAGGTCAGGCACCAGCGTGAGGTGTCCTGCAGCCTGCGTGGACACCCCCACCACATGCACATCGTTCTCAATGGCCTGACGTGCTGCTTCTTCGGGGGTCTGGAACAGGGAGCCCAGGTCCACATCGAAGCCCACATCTGCCAGACCTGTGGCAATCACCCTGGCCCCCCGGTCGTGTCCGTCCTGCCCGAGTTTGACCACCAGAATTCGGGGCCTGCGTCCAGTGCGCTCCTGAAATGCCTCTGTCTGTTTTCTGAGGTCTGCAATGCGTTCCTGGTCTGCATAATGGCTGGCGTACACGCCGGTCATGCTTTTCACCTCTGCACGGTAGCGGCCAAAAGCGTGTTCCAGTGCAGTGCTGACTTCTCCCACCGTGGCACGCACCCGCATGGCCTCAATGCTCAGGGCCAGCAGATTCCCTTCTCCAGAAAGTCCAGCCTGTTCAAGGTTTTTCAGGACAGCATCAACTTTCTGGCTGTCCCGTGATGACCGGATCTGTTTCAGGCGGGCAATCTGCTGTTTTCGCACTTTCACGTTGTCAATCTGCAACACATCTACAGGGGTTTCACTGTCCAAACGGTAGCGGTTGACCCCCACAATCACATCCTGACCGCTGTCAATGCGGGCCTGTTTGCGGGCCGCACTCTCCTCGATGCGCAATTTGGGAATGCCCTGCTCCAGCGCTTTTGTCATGCCCCCCAGGTTTTCCACTTCTGCGAGGATCTTGCGTGCCTCCTCTGCCAGATCATGGGTGAGGGTTTCCATGAAATGGCTGCCCCCAAACGGGTCCACTGTATGGGTGATGTCTGTTTCTTCCTGCAAAATCAGCTGGGTGTTGCGGGCAAGGCGGGCACTGAATTCGGTGGGCAGGCCCAGCGCTTCATCAAAAGCATTGGTGTGCAGGGACTGGGTACCCCCCATCACAGCCGCCATGGCCTCAATGGTGGTGCGGATGATGTTGTTGTATGGATCCAGCGCAGTCAAACTCCAGCCTGAAGTCTGACAGTGCGTTCTGAGGGCCAGACTCTGGGGGTTTCTGGGCTGAAAAGGAGACAGCAGTTCTGACCACAGCAGCCTTGCAGCCCGCAGTTTGGCCACCTCCATGAAGAAATTCATGCCCATCCCGAAGAAGAAACTGAGTCTGGGGGCAAAAGCGTCAATGTCCAGACCTTTTTTGAGGGCTGAACGCACGTATTCCAGGCCATCTGCCAGGGTGTAAGCCAGTTCCAGGGCCGCATTCGCTCCGGCTTCCTGCATGTGGTACCCAGAAATGGAAATGCTGTTGAACTTTGGCATGTGGTTCGCGGTGTACTCGATGATGTCAGAGACAATCCGCATGCTGAATTCTGGTGGGTAAATGTAGGTGTTCCTCACCATGAATTCTTTCAGAATGTCGTTCTGGATGGTCCCGGAAAGCTGCGCCTGCGAGACCCCCTGCTCCTCGCCCGCCACAATGAAAGACGCCAGCACCGGAAGCACCGCCCCGTTCATGGTCATGGACACGCTCATCTGGTCCAGCGGAATGCCCTCAAAGAGGATTTTCATGTCCTCGACAGAATCAATGGCCACACCCGCTTTGCCCACATCTCCGGTCACCCTGGGATGGTCTGAATCGTAGCCCCGGTGGGTGGCGAGATCGAAGGCCACCGAAAGCCCCTTCTGACCCATGCGCAGGTTCTCACGGTAAAAGCGGTTGGATTCTTCAGCTGTAGAAAACCCTGCATACTGCCGGATGGTCCAGGGCCGGTGGGTGTACATGGTGGCCCTGACCCCACGGGTGAAAGGTGGCAACCCGGGAAGAGCCTCCTGCTGGGGAAGGTTCTGCTGGTCTTCTGCCGTGTAGAGGGGCCTGATGGTCACACCTTCAGGGGTGGTCCGGTTCAGGGTTTCGGGGCCATTGCCCCGCAGTTCTTTGCGGGCGAGGTCCTGCCACGCTTGCCTGTTCAATTTGTCCATACGTCTAGACAGAATATAACCCATTTTCGCAGGCTTGCCCATGAAAGCCGCTGCAACCCCTCACTGCAAAACAGCCACCTGATACTGGACACGGGTGATCCAGCCATCGGCATCCGGGGTGTCCTGAGCCCCCTTCAGGTAGACCTCCCGAATGCCTCCCAGAAAAGTCATGTTGTTCTTCTGCACGTATTCCAGCATGGCCTGATGCACCAGATGCAAGGGCTCATAAGGACCCAGATGGGTGAGGGTCAGGTAGGTGCCCGCAGGCATTTCCCTGAGCAAAAACGGGCTTTTCACCTCTGCATCGCCCTCAACAGCATAAGCCAGCTCAATTTCAAAGGGATCGTCTATGGGACACACCTTCGTCACCATTTCTGGCTTGAAGAGGTCCTTCTGGTCGTTGATGAACACGCTGCGCAACTCCATGTACGGAGACACCACCTTCAGACCCTGCTCTTCTGCATAATGCAGCAACATTCTGGAGGTCCGTTCACGGGTGGCCTCAATCCCTGCAAGCCCGGTCATCAGGCCCAGGCTCAGGATTCTGCTGGGAGGTTCCTGTTCCAGCGTGGGTCTGATGTCCTGGTGGTGCATGGACACCCGATCCAGATGCTGCAAGGTGCGCTGCAGTTCCTCAATCTGCAGCCTCAACCTGTGCCGGTGCTGCTCGATCACCTGCTCCACCACTTCATCCGTGCCAGAAAGGATTTCCCGGATGTTTTCCAGGGGCACATCCAGAGAACGCAACAAGCGGATTTTCTCGGCGTCTTTCAACTGTTCTGCAATGTAAAAACGGTACCCCGATGAGGGATCCACAAACTGCGGCAACAGCAACTGGATCTCGTCGTAAAACCTCAGGGAACGGATGGAAATCCGACTGAGCCTGGAAAAATTACCGATGGACAGAAAACCAATCTCACCCATGCACACCCACTCCAGCCCTGAGCATACAGGTCTCACACCGTGTGAGGGTCAAATGTTGCTTCTGGTGCCGTTTGACCCTCACACCACCGGAGACCCCAATCTGGATTCAGAAGGAGATGCACCATGTTTGAATCCCAGAATTACCTCGCCCTGCAAGCCGTCCAGAAAACCATCCAGCAAGAAAGCCAGCACCAGCAGGATGAACCAGCCCCATCCCTTCGAGGAGCATCGTCCTGGTTCAGCACATGGTTCGGAACCAGACCCTCCAAACGCACATCCAGAAAACCCCTGCGTCGGGCATGAAACCAGGGCATCCTGGCAACAGAAAAATCGGAAAGCAGAAGGCAAGTTATGCTTCTGCTTTCCGCTGTATGCCTTTAGCACTCGGCTCTGCGCTCCTGGCTCTCGGCTTTCTGCTTTGTACTTGTGGATCTGGTTACTTGTAGATCTGGGTGATGGTGTAGGTGTAGGTGCGTTTCTCGCCAGCGTTCAGTTTGGGTTCGACCAGCACACCTTCGGTGGTGGCTTTGACATTGCCCTTGATCTCGAACTTGCCAGAGAGCATGTCTTTGAACTGGGCCTGCACGGCGCGTTTCTTGTTGTTCTTCAGGGTGAGGGTGACGTTGTAAACGGCCTTGCTGTCGTTCTGGGAAACGGTTTTGACATCCCGTTTGAAGCTGACATCGGCGTCTCTGCCCAGGTTCAGCAGGGTTTCCCTGTCGGCGGTCAGGTCAGGGACCTGGGCCTGTCCAAGGATGCGGCCATCTTCCCGCACGGTGATGGTGCCTCTGGGCAGGAATTCGCTGCTGGTGAATTTGTACATGCGGCTCAGGTTGCCCTCGGTGGTCTGGGGGTAGAAGTAGGTGTTGGCTGCCAGATAAGGGGTGACTTTGGTCTGGGGTTTCACGAAAGGCAGGGTGTAGGTGCCATTGGCCGCCAGGGTGAAAGGCTGAGAGAGGTCGTAACGGTAAAGACCGCCTGCTTCGCCCTGTGCCTGGATTTCATTGGCGGTGGACTTGTCCATCATGGCTGCACCTTCCCGGACCATGGGCATGGGGGGGTTGTAGCTCTGGTTGAGGTTGACATCTCCCCCGAACAGTTCGGTGTTGTCCACGGTCAGTTTGCGTCCCGTGTTGTTGGTGATGTCTGCCCAGGCGGCAAAGGTGTGCCCGGCATCGGTGATGTTGAGGTTGTAACGGGGATTCCAGGTGATGCCCTGGGTCAGGTAACTGAGGGTGCCTTTGCCTGGTCTGGAGACCAGGAAATCCACCTGATAGCTGGGAAGCTGGGGAACACTCAGATACTCGATGCTGCGGGGATCACCGTAAAAGTAACGTCCGGTTTTGAGGTCTTTCAGCAGGAAGTCTTCTGCACGGATCACTTCGGCTTCGATGGTTTCATTGCCTTTTTGCACCAGCACCTTCTGGCCTTCCAGGGAACTGATCACCTGGCGACTGGTCTGGTTCAGCACATCCAGACCTTCCAGGGTCAGGCTGCCTGGAAGGATCTGGGCAAAATGTTCAATGGGCAGGTTCAGGGTGTAGTTTTCGCTCACCTGAACGTTTTCACGGATTTCTGCGAATCCGGGGTAAATGCGCAAATCGGCGGCTTGTGCAGAGGCCAGCAGGCCCAGGGCAATCAGTGCAAATCTTTTCATGAGGTCAGCTTAACCAGCCATCGTGAAGTTGGATACACAATCTGCTTCAGGTTGAATTAAGGTTGGATTTCACCCGCTGCTCATGGCCAGATCAGAAATCAGTAAGGTCTCTCGGTTTGCAGTTTGAATTGCAGGGTTTTTTCTTCTTCTGGCTGCAAAATTCCCTGGTATCCAAAATTGTTCTCTCTGACCACTTTTCCCTGATCTTCCAGCACCACCCAGGTTCTGCCCAGAGCATTCATGCTTTCTTGATATTCCACGTTCACCGGGGCATCTTTGAAGCTTTTGAGGACCACAGTGACCAGATAAACCTCGCGGATGCGGTCCAGGTTGTTCACCTCCACCCGTTCCTGGGAAAGCATCTGAATGGTGCGATCGTAAGTGACTTCGGGAGCACTGCCCACCTGCACAGAGAGCTCCTTGCCTTTGGCAGCATGGGCAATCACACTTTCCCCTATGAAGAAGTCCTCATCTCGCACTGTGAATTGACCCCCCAGCAGGAATTCAGGGGCTTCAAAACGGTACACCCGGTCCAGCAAGCCTTTCTGGTTGCCATAAGAAAAGTTCTGGATGTGGGTCAGCACCCGTTTGACTTCCGGAACATCTGCATCCTGCAAGGGCAAGGCATAGGTGGCTCTGGAGGGAACCTCAAACACCTTGCTCACCTCGTATTTGTAAATGCCTCCAGCTGTGGCCTGGGGCACCGAGACCGCTTCCTGGGCCACGATGGGCGCTGCGGCCATGTCTGCCAGTCCGTCGTATGCTTTGTTGTAATAGGCCTGCGGCGCATACCCTCCACAGCTCGGGAACTTCTGGGCAGGTCGGTTCACATCTCCCCCGAACAGGTCTGCATGGTCCACCTTGAGGGTTTTTGCGGTCTGGTTGGAAACCTCAGCCCAGGCACGCAGGGTGGCGCTGTCGCCTTCCACCTCCAGGGCATACAGCGGTTTCCAGGTCACAGCTCCGGTCAGGTAATGCAGTTCTGGCTGGTCGGTCTGACCCAGTTGAAACTGGTAGGCCACCTCGGTCTGGTCCTGAAAGGTGGAGGGGGCCTCAAAAAATTCCAGTGATGCAGCGGTGGTGGTGTAGTAGCGCTTTGTCACCTCGTCCTGCACCAGCAGAACCTGACCCTCAATGCGCACAACGATGGCGGGATGCACCCCATAGCTGTCTTTCACGGCCACCCGTTTTCCTTGCAACTGGGACAGCCAGGGCACTGTGCGGGTGGTGACCAGGTAAGATTCCACCTCTGCATTTTTCAGGCCAATGGAACTGGGAAACACCTGACAGAGGTCGTTCTGGTCAATGGTGAAGGTGTACTGCCCGTTTTGCGGGGTCACCTGCTCCAGAACCTCGCTGAATGTGGGGTAAATGCGGTAGTCGGCAGCCTGCGCTGCGCCTGACAGGACCAGCAGGGTCAAAATGTGTTTTTTCATGTTTTCAGCATAGAAACTGCACGGTGAGGATCATGCTGTTGGCATGAGAAAAACCTTCAGGTGACTGGACTCGACCTCAGCAGCTCAGGGTGCTGTTCTTTCAAATCTTCCAGCTCTTCCCTGGCCTCCTGCTCGGTGTGGCGGTTGTTCCTGAGGCCCTTGCTGACCGCCCTGAGCTGCCCGGCACAGGCTTCCGCGGTGGTGATGCGTTCGGTGAGCCGGGCCTGCTGGATCATGGTGGTGCAGAGGGTGCTGAGCAGGGTCAGAAGCCCCACAGCGCCACAGGTGAGGCTCCAGCCGGTTTTGCCTTCTCCCACAATGGCCCCCTGTTTGACAGCAGCGTAGGTGGCAATGGCGGTGGCCAGAAACCCTCCAATTGAACTGACAGTGGTCAGCAGGTTGTAAGTGCCCCGCAACCGCTGAATCAAATCCTGCACCTGCTGAAGATGAACCCTGAGCCTTTCAGATGTGTTTTCTGCAATGGTCATGTGCTCCCCCGGGATGAGATGTTCTCAGTTTACCTTTCATCCGATCAGGGGGAAGGTGACAACAGCAGTGGTGCCTTTGCCCAGTTCGCTTTCCAGGTGAATGTGGCCTTTGTGTTCTTCCACAATCCAGCGGGCAATGGACAGACCCAGTCCCGAACCGCCAGGATCCTCAATTCCCTGATGGGAGAGATCTGCCCGGTAAAAACGCTCAAAAACATGCTTGAGGTCTTCTTTGCCAATACCAATCCCGGTGTCAGAGACACGAATCTCTGCTTGATGGCCCTGCCGTTTCAGCTGCAAGGTGACCTGACCTCCAGCTGGGGTGTATTTGATGGCATTGCTGATCAAGATCACCAGCAGTTGCTTGAGGCGGTCCGGGTCTCCCAGCACCAGACAGGGCTCCACCTCTCCCAGGCGAATTTGGCGGTTTCCCCGGGTGCGTTCCAGCTCGCGGAAAGTGTCCTGCACCATTCCCTCCAGCCGCACATCGTCTTCGATCATTTGCAGGTCGGTGTTGCCGCGAGCCATGCCCAGCAAATCCTGCACCAGCCGTCCCAGACGGGTGGCTTCCCGGTGACAGTCCTGCAGGATTTCCCGTTTTTCTTCTTCTGGGATGTCCGCATAACGCAGCAGAACCTCTAAATTGCCCTGAATGCCTGCCAGAGGGGTTTTGATTTCATGGGAGGCTTCTGACACAAAACGTTTCTGGGCTTCCATCAGGCGAATCAATTGCTGCTCGCTGTGCTTGAGGGCCACCTCAAATTCTTTGCGTTCGGTGATGTCCAGGCTGGCACTGAGGGCACTGAGGGCTTTGCCCTGGGCGTCTCTGGTAAAAATGGTGGTCTTGCCATAAATCCAGCGCCACTGGCCATTCTTGTGCCTGATGCGAAATTCCCTTTCACGCACCTCGCCTTCTGCGAGGTCAGGAATGGTCTGGTAATGCTGGTAGGTGTCTGCCCGTTCTTCTGCAGGAAACAACTGGATGAGTTCTGTCTCAGTCATGGCTTCCAGTTCAGACAGTGCATACCCGATCACCGATGCAGCGTAATTGTTGGAAAACAGGGTCTTGCCCGTTTCCACATCCCGCAGGCTGATCACCGCTGGCACGGCTTCGGTGATGCGCCGCAAAAACTCCCGGCTTTCCTGCAATTGTTGCTCGGCCTCCTTGCGCGCCGAGATGTTTTCGGTCAGGCTGCCCACCCCCAGCATGCGCCCATCCCGGGTTTTCACCGGGAAATAGGTGATCTGCCAGTGTGGTGCTGGCTGGCCCTCGGGAGGATAAAGGCTCTGGAAGGCCATGGGTTCCAGCTGTTCCCCACTGCTGAGCACCTGATCAATCAGGGGCCTGACCTGCTGGAACGTGTCAGGAAACAATTCTCCCAGATGGGACTTCAGGTATTCGTCCCGGGTGTAGCGGGTGCGTTCGGTCAGTTTGGGATTGATCATCTGCAGGCGGTACCCTGGATCCAGCAAAGCCATGCCCACCGGAGCATGTTCAAACAGGGCTTCCAGCACATCGCGGGTCTGGTCCAGAGGTCGCACAATGCCCAGCCAGGCCAGCACCTGATGCTGATCCAGCACAGGGTTCACCTGCACCTGATGCCATTGGTACAGGTTGGTTCCTGCAAGATCCGTGTCCTGCCTGACCCTGAAGCTCACCCTGAATTCCTGCTGGCCCTGAAACCCTGCCGCAAAGAGTTGCTGCAACATTGCCCGGTCTTCTGGATGCAGCAGGTTTTGCTGTTCTGCCCTGGATTGCTGAACCACCGGAAAAGTTTCGGTCAGCTTGTGGTTGTAAATGCACTCCAGACCATCTGCAGAGGCCAGCCACGCAGGTTCTGGCAGGGCATGCAAGACCTGGGTGAGGGGAAGCTGCGAGAGTGTCCTTTGCTCTGGGATCATGCTTGGTCCTTTTTGATGTCTGGGGGCACATCTGTAGAGCAGTCCAGCGGTTTTGAAGTCAGTGTATACAGAAACCTGGCTTCCTGACAACAAAAGTCGCTTTTTCAGACTGATGTGAAGATTCTTAAGGCAACAAACATCCCCGAGACAGGGCCCGGGGACAATCTAAAACGGCTTTGGGTTGTTCAGTTCAGGAGCAGGGCAAGGGGTTCGGCTTCTTCCAGGCTGTGGAACACCAGCGAGTTGTTGCGGGTGGGCACGAAAGATACGCGGGTTCTCACCCGGATGTGGCGAATGTGCTGGTTCATGTCGGTGCAGGGGCCAGTGTAAACCCAGTAGTAGGCTTGCTTGAGCGCTTCCAGCTTTTCGCCTTCTGGAAGGAAGATTTCTCCTGCAACAATTTGCATGCTGCCTTCCTGTCCAAGCATCTGTACTTTGCCCGTCACTGGGATGCCGTTGATGGTTCCGAGGTGCTGCTGAATCACAACAGAAGTGTAACTGTATTTCACCTGAAGAACTGTGTCAATCACCCACAATTAAAGCCCCCTTGAGCTCCAGTGCAGTGGCACAACGATTCAGACGAATCCAGCAATGAACCAGCAATGAACAAGTGATCATGAAACAACAAAAAACAGGGAAGGAAAATCCCCCCCTGACCATGTTTTCTGCTGATTGTGATGTTTAAAGAATGTCATCGCGGATGCATGCCTTGAAATGGCCCGGAGCGACTTCACGCAGTTCAGGCACTTTGTTGGCGCATTCAGCAATGGCATACCGGCAGCGGGTGCGGAACACACAGCCACTGGGGGGGTTGATGGGGCTGGGAATGTCCCCTTCCAGAATGATGCGGTCCCGTTTCACCGTGGGATCGGGAATGGGAGCAGCACTCAGCAGCGCCTCGGTATAAGGGTGCTTGGGATTCAGGTACAGTTCGCGGCTGGTGGCAATTTCCATGATGCGGCCCAGGTACATCACGATCACCCGGTCACAGATGTATTCCACCACGGCCAGGTCGTGCGCAATGAACAGCACGGTCAGGTTCATTTCCTTTTGCAGGTCCTGAATCAGGTTGACCACCTGTGCCTGGATGGACACGTCCAGTGCAGAAACAGGCTCGTCTGCCACGATGAAGCTCGGGTCAACGGCCAGTGCACGGGCAATCCCGATGCGCTGACGCTGACCCCCGGAGAACTCATGGGGGTAGCGGCGCATGTGCTCGGGGAGCAAGCCCACACGTTTCAGCAAGGCACCCACACGTTCGGTGCGCTCCTGGGGGGTGCCAATGTGGTGGATCTGCAGGGCCTCACCGATGATGTCGGCCACAGTCATGCGGGGGTTCAAAGAAGCGAAAGGATCCTGGAAGATGATCTGCATCTTCTTGCGGTACTCGCGCATCTGGGCTTTGGACAGTTTGGTGATGTCCACGCCTTCAAATTTCACCTCACCACCAGAGGGTTCAATCAGGCGCAGCAGGCTGCGGCCCACCGTGGTCTTGCCAGAGCCAGATTCACCCACCAGACCCACCACTTCTCCACGGCTCAGGCTGAAGGACACATCGTCCACAGCTTTGACGTTCGCCACCACACGGGACAGGATGCCACCACGGATGGGGAAGTATTTTTGCAGGTTTTTGACTTCCAGCAAAGGCTGGTCTTTTTCTGTGAAGCTCATGTCTTTCTGAAAGGCAGGTTTCTGGGTCATATTTCTCTCCAGCGGATGCAACGGGACATGTGGCCGTTCCCGGTGTCTTCCAGCGGAGGCACAGCTTTGTTGCAGTCTTCCACCATGAATTTGCAGCGGGGTGCAAATGCACATCCGGGGGGCAACCTCAGGGGGTTGGGCACATTGCCAGGGATGGCTTCCAGTTTGCGTTTGACCCCGGTGTCTTCAGACTGGTAGTCCACACGGGGAATGGAGTTGAGCAGTCCCATGGTGTAAGGGTGTTTGGGGGCTTTGAAGATCTCCACCACATCCCCTTCTTCCACCACACGGCCTCCGTACATCACCACCACACGGTCAGCCATTTCTGCCACCACACCCAGGTTGTGGGTGATGAACAGGATGCTCATGCCAATCTCGCGTTGCAGTTTGCGCATCAGGTCCAGAATCTGGGCCTGGATGGTCACGTCCAGCGCTGTGGTGGGCTCATCTGCGATCAGGAGGGCAGGGTTGCAGCTCAGGGCCATGGCGATCATCACACGCTGACGCATGCCCCCGGACATCTGGTGGGGGTATTCATTGACCCGTTTTCTGGCGGCAGGAATGCCCACAAATTCCAGCATCTGCACAGCCACTTCCATGGCATCCTTGCGGTTTTTGGCTTGGTGCAGCATCACGGCTTCTGCGATCTGGTCCCCGATGGTATATACAGGGTTCAGGCTGGTCATGGGCTCCTGGAAGATCATGGAGATGTCGTTTCCACGGATCTTGCGCATGGACGCTTCATCCAGTTTGGTCAGGTCTCTTCTGGACTGGTCTTTGCCCGTGAAGAGGATTTCCCCTTCCACAATTTTGCCGGGAGGGCTTTGAATGAGTCGCATGATGGACAGGCTGGTGACAGACTTGCCTGATCCCGATTCACCCACGACAGCGAGGGTTTCACCTTTGTTGATGTGGAAGGTCACCCCATCCACGCTCTTGACGACCCCTTCATCCGTGAAAAAGTACGTCTTGAGGTTATTAACAGCCAGCAAGACGTCGCTGGTTGCAGCCATGATTCCTCCTACTTTTGCTTGCAGTGATTGAAGTGTTTGAGCAGCACTTCCGATCATCATAACAGGATTTCCTGAAATGTATACACAGCAGACAAGTTGTTTCGGGGCCCATCTTAACACGAAAAAGACCCGGTGCAACAACCTGCCTTTTTTTCACTCCAGCACTTCAAGCAGTGGCCCATCCCTCTGTGGTTGATGGGGTGTAAAAACAACACAAATTCAAATGCATTTCCCCGCTTGCAAACCATGTGCCTTCTGGTGCAAAGCCAGACATGGCAAAGACCACATGCAAAGACCACATGCAAAAACCACCCTTGCGGGTGGTCTGGTGTTTCAGCGATCAGAAGTGCTTTATTTGGAAATGAAGTTCAGCACCAGGGCCAGCACAATGAACAGGCCACCGCAAATGCTGCTCAGGCGGATCAGGCCACCTTCATAACCTTTGCCTCCAAAGAGGTCAGAGCCGCCGCCCATGCCACTGGACAGACCGGATTGCTTGGGGGTTTGCAGCAGCACAAACAGAACCACCCCAAGGGCAGCGAGGATGTAAAGGATGTAAACGATGGTCTGCATGTGTGCCTCCAAATGTGGTGCCGGGGAGGGGACTCGAACCCCTACGGTTTCCCGCTCGATTTTGAGTCGAGTGCGTCTACCAATTCCGCCACTCCGGCGCAACAGGGAGTCTAGCACCTTGCTCAGAAAAAGTCAAGAAATCCCGTGTTTATGGGGGTTTCCAGGCTTCCAGATGGCTGTTACAGCATCTGGCTGGGACGGGGCAGGTTCTGCTCTTCGGGGTCTCTTTCCCGGTGGAAAACGATGCCTTCATGCTGGCGGGCCAGACCCTGAGCACGGGACAGCTGGATGCTGGTGTCTGCCAGCACCACCACCATCAAAACAGCATCTTGCAGCATCATGCTGTAAAAGCCTGCTTCCTCCGGGGCGTAACCCAGGGTTTGCAGGGCCTTCAGAAGCTGGAGCTGTTCACCACTGGAACCCCCTGCTCTTTGCAGCCTGTCTGCAAAAAGACCTGTGGCGCAATGTCCAGCCAGTGGATAAATGCAGTGGGTGGGAAATTCGGTGCCAATACCAGCCAGCACGGTTTGCTGCAGGCGCTCTGGAATGACCAGTGAAATGTATCCTGCAGGAATTCCAGCTTCAATCATTTGCAAGATGGCCCTTCTGGCCTGATTCAATTCTTTAAATACAGTGGTGACGGAGCCCATGTGATCGTTTTTCATCCTGTCTCCTTCTGCTGGCCTGTCTGGAAGATGAACCTTCAGGCCCTCACTGCCAGTATGGCAGCTCAGTTTGAAGCCTCCTTTAATCTGAGATGATTTTTATAAGGGAAAACCGGGGAATGCACAGGTGCAGTTCAGGCAGCAGGGTCATTCCAGAACGTCCAACAAAAAACTGGACCTCCAGAGAAGTCCAGTCCGGGCAGCAACGCCATCAATGTTCAGCGTTTCAGTTCACTGACTGCAGTGATGCTGATGCCCCCTCTGGGACGCTGAACGAGTTCCACCCGCACCCCATGGGGTTGCAGGGCTTCAAAGAAATCTCTGGCGATCTTGTCAGAGAGGTGCTCGCAGAAAATGCCCGCATCCCGGAGGCCCTGGAAATACAGCTTGACGCTCTTGCTTTCCACGCAGGTCTCATCTGGGAGGTAGGTCAGTTTGCAGCTGTAGAAGTCAGGCTGCCCGGTCACAGGACAGTGGGCGTAGATCTCCTCTGTATATAAGGTGACTTCTTTGAGGTTCTTGCTCTGGGGAGCGGGAAAGACCTCCAGCTTGCCGCCGCTGTCTGAGACTTTGCGGCCCAGCATGGTGAGGTTGTCCAGCAGTTGGGGGTTGTTGTGCTCTTCACTCATCAGCGATCACTTTACCTTAAGGAGGCGGGACACAAAAAAACCATCCACACCATTGATGGGCAGGGTGCGGGTGCCCTGGGCGGTTTTGAGGGAAGGCACCATCAATTCAGGGACCTGAACCTCGAAATCGGGATGCTTTTCCAGAAAGCTGGAAATGACCTCCTCGGCTTCCTGTGGCAGGATGCTGCACACGCTGTACACCAGTTCTCCCCCACTGGCCACAAATTTGCTGCTTTCTTCCAGGAGGCTTTTTTGCAAAGCAGCCATTTCCCGTGCGTATTCCGGGGTAATGCGCAATTTGATTTCCGGGTGGGTTCTGAGGGTGCCCGAGCCAGTGCAAGGCGCATCGAGCAAGACCTTTGAGTAGGTGCCCAGGTCTCCCGGGGTTCTGAGGTCTGCGGTTTTGAAGTTGACCTTCTGGCCCAGACGCTCTGCATTCTGTTTGCCCTGCTCGGCTTTTCTGGGATCAAGGTCCACACTGGTGACCCTGGCTCCTTTTTTGGCCAGAAAAGCCGCTTTGATGCCGGTCCCTCCAGCCAGATCCAGCACCTCTTTGTTCATGACCTCGCCCAGGGCTTCCACCACGCTGTAAGAGGCAGGGTTGATGGGCTGGGCCTGGCCTTTCTGATAGGCTTTGGTCTTTCTGAGCGAACGGGAGAGCACCACCTTATCAATCTGGCCAAATCCACGTTCCACCAGGGCTTCTTCTTCCTCCAGTTGCCTGACCCCTTTGTCCGAGAGCCACAGCCACAGGGGACTGGGTTTGAGGAGGTCTTCCACCACTTCCTGCCACTGCCCGGGGTAGGCTTGCTGAAAGGCTTTCAAGAGCCAGTCTGGCAGGCTGTAATCCAGGGTTTCTGGAAGCTCGACTTTTCTGAGCACGGCATTGACCAGTCCCCCCAGCTGGGGACCGTGGTTTTTGGCAAGTTCGGTGTATTCGTTGACCACGGCATGTTGTGCCGTGCCCAGGATCAGTTTCTCAAAGGCCCCCAGCAGCAGGATCACCCAGGTTTGCCTCTGGGGTTTCTTTTTCAGGTGGGGCAGCAAGGCCTTTTCCAGGGTCTGGGCATGGCGCACCGTACCGTACACCAGATGGGTCAAGAGTCCAGCATCAGAAGAACTGAACTTCTGGGCCAGGGTCTGGTCCAGCAGAGGGGCAGCGTAGGCACCATCGAGCACCTGCTTTAAAATTCGCACTGCAGCATTTCGCGCAGGATTGACGGATGACATAAAACCTCCAGCGCTCCATTGTACTGGTTTCAAGGGTGTGCAAGCGTTTGCACTTTTTGACCTTTTGAAACGTTCCATGTGCTGTTTTTCAGCAACTGGCGCTGGAGGTGATTTGTGCTGTTTCTTTCTGGAAACAGTTTGAGGCAGTTGTCAGCAGAAAAAATCAACTGCAGCGGTTCATGTGGCGATGAGACAAAAATCAGCGGTCAGAAATCAGGCTGTCTTCACGCCAGTGATGGCGAAGCGGACAGCGGTGCGCTCTTCGTCTTCCAATTCCAGTTTGACAAACGAAGGCTGGGTGGTGAGATCAAGATTTTCCGGCTGGATGTAACCCCGGGCGATTGCGATGGCTTTGACTGCCTGGTTGACAGCGGCAGGTCCAATGGCCTGCACTTCGACTTCTCCCTTGGTGCGCAATAAAGCAGCAATGGCCCCCGCAACTGCATTGGGTCTAGATTTGCCGGATACGCGTAACGTTTCCACGAACTACCTCCGCGATGATGCAGACCTTAACGACGAAGTTTATACCCTAATTTAATATATTTCACACTTAATAGCAATTTGACGGTCACAGACAAAAACCGCGATGATAGCGTCAGTTCTGACCCAATCGGGGGTTTCACCAGGGTGTCACCCCCAGAGAACGTACGATTTTTTACTTGCCCACACACACAAAAGGTATTAAAGTAAAAAAGTCAACCTAACCCCGAGGTTCCCTCGCTTGCCAGGGAAGCAAATGCGGCGTCAAAATCGCGCATGTGCTTCTAGGCAAGCGATTTGCGTACCAATGACACGTGTGTATAATCATAAATCACATTGATGGCAGTCTACCGAGTCTGCAGCAACGCTCCAAACCCCTGTTCAGCACAAGGATCCCAGTTGCCTCCAGACAAATTAGACCCCCCGTTACGCCTAAGGAGGAACGATGAATCACTCGGGTAAGAATATGCATCACTCTGAAAGTCTGTACCGACAGGCCGAGCGTCAAAGACTGGAACCGGACTTTCCGGGCAGCTTTGACGAGATCGAGCACGACGCCTGCGGTGTGATTGCCAGCATCCGCAAAACCGGTGAAGCGACCCACGGAAACATCGTCCGCACCCTCCAGGCACTGGCCTCCATGGCCCACCGCAGTGGTGAAGTGCGCGGCGAAGGTGACGGATGTGGCATCCAGACCGACATCCCCAGAAAAATCTGGGAAACCTACCTTATCGATTCCAAACTCGACGGGAACCTGGCCTACACCCCCGAGTTTTTTGTTGGACATTTTTTCATCCCCCAGGGCCAGAATCCCCGCGAGCTGCTGGACGCCCTGCGTGTGGCTGGCAGCAAGTACGGCGCCCAGATCCTTCTGGAGCGCCAGGGCAACACCTACACCCCCGCACTGGGACCCATTGCCAAACTGACCGAACCCGTGTTCATTCAGGTGGCCGGTCTGGTGCAGGGCGAAGCCGCCTGGGACCGCGAATCCAAACTGTTTGCTCTGGGTCTGGAACTGGAAAAATCCCAGCCTGTGCACGTGGTCAGCCTCAGCAGCTTCTCCACTGTATATAAGGTGCGTGGCAGTGCAGAAATCCTGGGACGTTACTACCCCGAGCTGAACCTGCCCGAGTTCGTGTCTGTGATCTCGATTGGTCACAACCGTTACTCCACCAATACCCTCTCCACCTTCGAGCAGGTGCAGCCTTTCTCCATGCTGGCCCACAACGGTGAAATCAACACCATTGACCGCCTGCGCCGCGAAGGCAACCTGCTGAACATCCCCCTCACGGGCGGATCTGATTCCCAGGACCTCAACCGCGTGATGGCTGGCTACATCAACACCCGTGGCCTGAGCCTGCTGGAAGCCCTGGAATCCGTGTTCCCCCCCATCCTGTACGAGGTCAAGGGCTTCAGTGCTCCCCTGCAGGACACCTACATGGGCCTGCGCCTGACCGGTGGTCCTCTGGCCCAGGGTCCTGCCGCCATCATCGCCCGTTACAGCAACGAGTGCGTGTTCTCCGTGGACGCTCTGGGTCTGCGTCCCCTGTGGTTCGGTGAAACCGAGAAGGAATACTTCTGGTCCTCCGAGCGCGGTGTGATTCCCCTCGGCACCATGGTTTCCGATCCCCAGCCTTTCTCTCCCGGAGAGAAGTGCGTGGCCATCGTGGAAACCGGCGTGTCCGTCAAGATCTACGCCAACGAGAACGTGCAGCGCCTGACCCTGGAACGTGTGCACGCCAAAAATGCCCAGCTGACCGGTGCCCGTGAACGCATTGCTGGCCCCCACTGGGAAGCCAAAGACCAGACCCTCCCCGAACTGCCTGCCAACGTGAAAGCCGCTTTCGGCTGGGACAAATGGGACGAGAACTACGTCGATTCCATCGTGGAAAAAGGCGTGGAGCCCATCTCCTCTCTGGGCTTCGACGGTCAGATGCCCGCACTGCGCGAAGAGAAGCCCAACCTCGCGGAATTCTACAAAGAAACCGTGGCCGTGGTGACCAACCCCGCCATTGACCGCGAGCGTGAAATCGAGCACTTCTCCACCCGCCTGATCACCGGACGCCGCCCCCTGCCCGGCAGCTCTGAAGGTCACAGCGTTGAACTGCTGACCCCCGTGCTGGCCCCCACTGCGGCCCTGGCCAAAAAGCACGGCACCCTGACCATTGCCAGCCTCGAAGCAGAGCTGAAAACCAGCTTCGTGGTGCCCAGCCTGAAAGCGGACGAGTCCATCCAGGACGCTCTGGCCCGCCTGAAAGCTGCTGCTCAGGAAGCTGCAAAAGAGGGCGCTGGCCTGATTGTCGTGGACGACACCAGCCTGTACCAGAACGGCGAAGCTGCCCTGGACATCATCCTGTCTGTGGGTTCTGTGGAGAAAGCCCTGTCCGAATTGCGCGACGAGGAAGGCATCTCCCTGCGCCGCAAACTCGGTCTGGTGGTGCGCTCTGCACAGGTGCGCAATCTGCACGACATCGTGCTGCTGGTCGGTCTTGGTGCTGAGGGCGTCGAACCCACCCTGATGTACGCCATCAACCCTGAAGAAGCTGCCCAGGACAAACTGATTGGCGGTCTGACCAAGGGTGCAGAGAAGGTCATGAGCACCATGGGCATCCATGAGCTGCGCGGCTACGGCCACATCTTCGCCAGCCTGGGTCTGAAAGACGACCTCGCCAACGAGATTGGTGTGCGCAACTTCTGGGGCTCCAGAGAGAAAGGCTACGGCCTGACCGAACTGGAAGCCACCCTGAAGAAGCGCCTCTCGAAATTCCAGGCTGGACAGGCCAACCTGGAGCGCGATGTGCGTTTCAACCCCCGTCTGTTCAAAGCGGCATTCCAGCTCTCCAACGGTGAAATTGCTGCCGAGGATTACTCTGCACGCATCAAGGCCCTGGAACTCGAAATGCCCCTCGCTGCCCGCCAGCGTCTGGAATTCAACGCTCCCGAAGGCACCCAGCCTGTGGATCCCGAAACCGTGGACCTCGCCGTGGGTGGCCAGTCCCTGCCCTTCGTGATCAGCGCCATGAGCTTCGGCTCGCAGAACGAAACCCCCTTCCGGGCTTACGTGGAAGCTGCCAAGCGCCTCAACATCATCGCCATGAACGGTGAAGGTGGAGAGATTCCCGACATGGTCAACAAGTTCAACCACTGGCGTGGCCAGCAGGTGGCTTCCGGACGCTTCGGTGTGTCTTCCAGAATGCTGAACTCCTGCGCCGTGATTGAAATCAAAGTGGGTCAGGGTGCCAAGCCCGGAGAAGGTGGACACCTCCCCGGCAAGAAAGTGACCGCCAAAGTGGCTGCTGCCCGTCACGCTGTTCCCGGCGTGGACCTGATCAGCCCCTCCAACAACCACGACGTGTACTCCATTGAGGACCTGGCGCAGCTCATCGAAGAGCTGAAGACCGTGAACCCCAATGCCAAGATCGACGTGAAGATCCCCGTGGTTCCCGGTGTCGGCACCATCGCTCTGGGTGTGGCCAAAGCAGGCGCCCACATCATCACCCTCTCCGGCTTTGAAGGCGGAACCGGTGCTGCCCGCATGCACGCACTGAAATACGCCGGGATGCCCGTCGAGTTCGGGGTGCGCCAGGCCCACAAGATGCTGGTCGCTGCTGGCATGCGTGACAAGGTGGAACTCTGGGCCGACGGTGGCGTGAAAACCGCCCAGGACGTGGCCCGTCTGGTGGCCCTCGGTGCCAACCGCACTGGCTTCGGAACCCTCTCCATGGTCGCCATCGGTTGTACGATCTGCCGTGGCTGTCAACTGGACACCTGTCACGTGGGCATCGCCACCCAGGTGGAAACCAAAGAGCAGGCAGACGCCCACCACATGAAGCGCTGGGTGCCCCGTGAACTGCCGCGCGAAGTCGAACGCCTGACCACCTTCTACACCGCCCTCGGCGAAGAACTGAAGAAGATTGTGGCGAGCCTGGGCCTCTCCAGCCTGCAAGAACTGGTTGGACGCACCGAATTCCTGCAGTACATGGGTGGCAACGAGCTTGACATGGCCGACGTGCTCTCCCCTGTGGAGCAACCCGCTGGCTGGGCCAAACTGGGCCGCCGCGTGGTGCACAAACCCCTGAACTACATGACCAAGATGGTCTCTGACTGGGTTGCAGACGTTCTGGACGAAGAGGAAATCATCTACCGTGATGGTCCTGTAGCCAGCACCGAACGCGCACTGGGAACCCACCTGGTCGGCACCCTGCAACGCAAAACCAAGATCAACACCAAGCGTGTGAAGCTGCACTTCGAAGCCGGATCCATCCCTGGAAACGGACTGGGCGCCTTCAACAACGCTCCCGTGGAAATCCTGGTGGATGGTGGTGCTCAGGACGGCGTGGGCAAATCCTCCCTCGGCGGCAAGATCACCGTGCTGAAAGGCAGAAACCACCAGGGGCAACGTGTGGACGGCTCTGTGGGCAAATCCTTCGCCTACGGTGCCATCGGCGGACGTTTCCTGCTGCAAGGCAATGCCGACAGCCGCTTCTGTGTGCGCCTCTCCGGTGCTGATGTGGTGCTCGGTGGAGAACTGCGCGGACCCGTGGACGACTCCCTCGGCATGATCGCCACCCGCGCCAACGCCAAGGGCTTTGCTTTCGAGTACATGACCGCAGGCCGTGCAGTGGTGGTGGGCGATCCCGGTCCCTGGATCTGCTCTGGCATGTCCGGTGGTGTGATCTACACCCGCTACGCCCCTGACAAAGGCCTGGATGACGCCGCCCTCAAGCGCCGTCTGGCCAAAGGATCCAGCGTGGTGGTGCTGCCCCTCAACCCCAACGGCATGGCCGACATCCGCGAACTGCTCGGGGATTACCATGATGCCCTGATCAAGAGCGAACAGCACAGCGCTGCACGCCGTGTGGCTGAACTGCTGGTGGATCCTGCCCAGCACTTCAGAATGATCATTCCTGCTGCGCAAACCGTGGACCAGACGGTGGCAACAGAGTAAGACCCCACCTCGCTTGCTAACGCTTCGCTTTCCTCCCCTGCCATGCAGGGGAGGATTTTTTCAGTCGTAATAGAAAAACACTTTCCCCTGAAATTCATTCCCCAGGGCCAGTGGTGTATCCACCTGGATGGTGTATTCCAGTTCCCCAGCAAGACTGGTCAAATCCAGTGCAAAAGGCAGGGGAAAATATTCATTCCAATCTCCATAGGTGATTTTGACGTCTCCTCTGGCTCCTGCAGCGTCAAAAATCAAATGATCGCCATTTCTGGCTGTGGTGTCCCGGAACCGCACATCCATGAAGCCTCCAGAGGCGTATTTCTCGATGTGGACCACTGGAACCTTGTTGTAACTGGGTTTGTTGTTCAGGAAGGCCCGCTGAGAACGCAGCCTGTGATCATGCACGGATGCATCTTTATACGATGCATCTGCCAGATCCACATAGCCCACAGTTCGGGCATCCCTGCCCTGATAAAGCTGGTATTCAAGAGCAGAATATTCTTCTGGAATGCGGTCCAGATCAATTTCCACAGGCAAATCGAACACCTCGAGGTCATCGGTGCGCTGTCCGTTGTTGAGGATCCAGCGGATGGAGACACTGTCCTGGTCAAAACCTCTGGATTTGAAAGCCAGTTTGAGGGTGCCATCGTCAAATTCAATCACCGATTCGGTGTCGTAATCATAATGAAAACCCTGTTCTCTGGCATAAAGCGGGGCTTTCAGGGCATTTGAGAGCACAGCATAACGCCTGCCTGATCTGGAGAGCATACGGGGATCTGCAGGAGGCTCTGGGGGCTTTGCAGGCATGACGGGTGTGCTGGAAGGCTGCGGAAGAGGGGTTGGTGCCCTTCTTGATGTTGCTGGCATCTGCAACCACTCCCGCATCTGGGCTATGGACTGGGGCCTTTCTTCAATTTGCAGTGCCAGGGTCTTCTGGATCACCTGGGCCAGCAGCGGATCTGTTCCCGTGGGAAGCCCGGGCAAGGCCATGCCATTGATCCTGTCCAGCACAGCAGGAGGTGGCGCCCCCGTCAGGGCATGGAACAGGGTGGCCCCCAGAGCATACAGATCGGTGTAAGGTCCCACCTTTGCAGAGGTGGCGTATTGTTCCAGAGGAGCATAGCCCACCGTCACCAGACGGGTGTGGTTGCTCGCTTTGCCTGCTGTGAACGTTCTGACCGAGCCAAAATCAATCAGTACGGTGCGCCCCGTGCGGGTCAGGAAGATGTTGTGGGGTTTGATGTCCCGATGCAGCATGTTCTGGTCATGAAGCACTTTGAGGGCATCCAGCAAAGGATAAAGCATGTCCAGCACTTCCTGATCAGAAAGCTTTCCTCTGGACTCGATGCGCTTGCCCAGCGTTTCCCCTTGCAAATACTCCATCACCAGATAGACGGTGTTGTTTTCCTCAAAAACATCAAAGACCCGCACGATGTTGGGATGGGAGAACTGGCCCAGTTTTCGGGCTTCGTCCAGGAAGCGCAGCTTTTCATCGGCAAATTCGGTGTGGGCTGGAGCCAGGACTTTTCCAGTGTTGCCACGGGCCATCCCCTCCATGAACAGTTCCTTGATGGCCACAGCCATCTTGAGGATGGTGTTGGCTCCCAGATAAGTGATGCCAAACCCACCCTGCCCCAGCACTTTGCCCACCGTGTATTTGCCTTGCTGCAAGCGGGTTCCCACTTTGAGCTGCATCTGCAGGGGCATGCCACAGGTCGGGCACACCCGCAGGTCTTCGGTGATGGGTTCATTGCAACTGGGACAGTTCATGGTCTGAAACCAGTTTAAGCAGCAGGTTGCCTGAGCAGAGGTGTGAAATGCTGCGATCCTGCAAACAAAAACAGCCTCGTTTGCACGAAGCTGTTTGATGGGTTGGGATTTATTTCAGTTGCCTGGAAACACCTGAGGAACCGTGAACAGTTCAATGAGTCCCTGACCGTGGTTGTGGTCATCGATGCCCTGGCTGGACACCAGGGGCAGGGTGTAGGCCTCTGCAGCATTGTAATTGACTTTGTAACCCAGGTCTTCCAGTGCTCCCACAGTGATTTTGCTGAGGGGCATGGAACCCATGTTCACAAATCCGGTCATCAATTCATTGCCGAACAGGGCTTCGCTCCAGTGACCACATTTGGTGCCTGCACTGTACTGGTTTTCCACAGGCACATTCCCGGTTTTGCCCAGGCTGTGATACTGGGTGGTGGCGTGGGTTCCGTTGAAGGAGATGGCTGTGGCACCCTGGCAGTTGGAATTGCCATTGTAGGTGATGAATTTGCTCCAGAGGGTGCCGATGCCCAGCACATGGCCCATTTCATGCAAAATCACTCCGCTGAGGGTGCCGTTGGCTTCCATCAGTTTGAGGTCTGCACTGTCAAATTCCATGGTGCCAGTGATGGGAAGGCCTGTGTCATTGCGCACCAGATCAGGACCTGCACGGCCCAGCACTTTGCCCACACCATCAATGCTGACAGCACTGGCCGTGATCTGGAGGTCATCCACTTTGAGCGACTGACCATTGATGGTGCCACTGGCATCAGGGAGGCCTGCAGCAATCACGCTGGACCAGCGGTTGGCAGCATCGTAGAAGGCGGTTTTCTGGGCTGGGGTCAGGGAAGCATTGGGAAACACCAGGGTGATGTTGAAAGCATCGTTGGTGTTGGGGGGGGTGGGCTGGGTGGTGAGGGTGGGAACGCTGCTGGAGCCGCAGGCGCTGAGGGCGAACAGCAGAACCAGTGCTGCTCCTGAAAAGCTGATGGATCTCAAAGGTCCTCCTTGGGTGCCTGCAGCACTTTCTGGAAGAATGGGAGGAAAAGAAAACGCAGGAAGAAGAAAGCAAGATGTCGCAAGTTGTGCCCTCCCATTTCCAGGGAAGTGCTGTGTGGCAACAGGCAGGTGCAGATGCAAGGAAAGTGTTTGCCCGGGTCAGCCAGGCTTTGCTGGGCTGATCGTCTTTCAGTATAGGAATCTGTCCTTTCCAGAATCTTTCAGGGTGGCTTCAGGATTGTTAAATCCCATTTCCAGACTTTTTGGCAAAAGAGCACCAATCCAGAGAGAAAAAATCCGTTTTACAAATGCCCAAAAGTGTTAAAACATGAAGGCGTTGGGCCAGAGCAGTTTGCCAAAAACTTACAGTCCCAAACACCAGCAGAAACCTGCAGCAGTCCAGGGCGTTCTTTTGATTGCCAATGGGGTTCTGCCACGCTTCAGGCAATAAGTGCTCTCCCCTATGTTCGATTGTGGGATGCACTGCATACGCTGTGAAGGACACGACTCAACACGACACAGCAAACAGATGTTTTACTTCAGGAAAAAGCATGGCCATCAGCACCACCACTGCAGACACCTTGCCCGGCATTCAGACCAGCAGCACGACCACAGCCGTGGCACCAAACCCTGAGAACCTGAATGTGCATTCAGGCAGCTTCAGCCTGTTCGGGCCGCTCAGCATCCATTACACCCTGGACCTGCAAACCCTCTCTTTTTCTGCTTCGCTGGTGGCTTTTGGCGTGCAGGTGGCAGAAGGTGACCTTTCGGTGCTGCACCCTACTCTGGCCCTTTCTGGGAATTACCACATTGCCAAATGGGACCTCAATCTCGCCCTGGATGAGAGCAACAAAAAACTCGATCTGTCTGGAGATGCCTGCCTGGATGCGGTGGGCTGCAAAACCTTCGACATCACACTGCTGAAATGGTGAAACATGGGAGCCGCTGAACAGATCATTGAAATGCTGATTGGCATGATGGGCCTCGGAAAAAACAGCAGTTTTCAGCAGGTGCTGGAAACCATTGCCAACACCGCCCAGAGCAAGGACATCCTGACCGATGCAGAGCGCATCCAGATTCAGGAGAAGATCCAGTCTGCCCTTTCAGAAGTGGGCCTCCTGAAAGGACACAACCTGTGAAACGTGCCTTGCTGGGTTTTCTGGTTCTGCTGGTGGCCTGTGCTCCTGCCCAGCAAGCCACCACTGTTGTGATCGACTCCACCTTCGGAGACGAGGCCACCCTCACTTTCGTGCAAGGTGGCCTGCAATTCAATCCAGGAAGTGTGCCTGCTCTGGGAACCATTGTGGTGGTTCAGGGGCAAGCCCTCAAAACCCTGGATGCCAGCAGTCCCTGCAAACCCAATGCAGACAGCACCGAACTCAGTTGTGAGCTGGGAGATGTGGCGACTGCACAAACCCTGGGGCTTTCAGGACAGAATGTGACGGCCTCGGTGAGCTACCGCAGAACAGGCAGCAATCGGGTGTATCTGGAAATTGCCAAGTAAGTCCAGTTCCATCAAGGGGAAAGGGGCCTGTAGATGGGCCCCTTTCCCTGATTCAGAATTCAATACCCGCGGCTGGCATCCACCAGTTGCTGGCCCTCCAGTGCACCCAGCAAATCCTTTGAGGTCATGGGACGGGAGAACATGGGGTAATCTTTTTCGATGGCCACACGTTGTTCTTCTTCGCTGGTGGCGGCCACGCAGTCCGTGAGGGTCAGCACATTGAAGCCTTTTTCGTAGGCCGTCCGCATGGTGCTTTCCACGCAACAGTTGGTCAGGAAACCTGCCAGGGCCACATTCTGCAGCCCTCTGGACCGCAGGATGAAATCCAGGTTGGTGCTGGCAAAGGCGCACAGGCCGCGTTTCCCCTCAATGATGATGTCTCCAGCTTCTGGCTGCATCACATCGATGATCTCTGCGCCCCAGGAACCTTTCACAAAGGCGTTGCTGTCCACGACACCTTTGAGGATGCCATATGGGCTGGGGTTGATTTCACCATATCCAGCAGCGAAAGAAATGGGGGCATGGATGATGGTGACCCCCTGATCACGGGCCTGCTTGACCAGGGCGGTGGTGTGTTCCAGCATCTGGCTGGAATCCATCACGCCTTTTACGGCACCGTGCAACGCTCCTCCGGGAGTGGTGAAATCGTTCTGAAATTCGATGAGAACAAGTGCGGTCTTGCTGGGATCTAGCTGCATTCTGGACCTCCATGTCAAGCGGGTTGAATTGTTTACAGCAGCTTCAGTCTAACACCCCTGCATCAGATGAACATTTGCATCAGGGATTTCCCTGAAACCAGCCAAAAAAGCAAAGTTGCGGCCCATCAGAGAATTGCCTCAAGATTGTGAACACCTTTCACACAGAGGCACATTGGTGTGGATCAGGCCAGAGATCCAGCAAAATCAGCGGTATCTGCAACAGAAATCTGCTAAGCTGTTTAAGGCTTTAAGGGCCCTGATCCCATGATTCGACTGGAACTCTGTACCGACCAACTTGATCCTGAGCTTCGTGAAGCCATTCTCGAAGTGATCTATGAAGAACTGCGCATTGGACCTGGCATGGTCACAGCAGACGGTGATTTTGAACTGGTGCTCAAGAAATGCAATGAAAGCCTGGAAGATGCCCCCTGTTTCAAAATCAATGATGCCCTCTTTGCCCATGTGACCCCAGAACGGGTGAGGCAACTCATCCGGGCACGCAAGCGCAGGTAAAGTCCTCACTCCAGCACAGGCACTCCTTTTCAGGGGTGCCTGCTGTCACACCACCTGAGACTTTGCTGAGCGTATGCTGAGTTATTCAAGTCACGGGGGTCACCATGAAAACATCTCGCATCTGGGTTCTCAGTTTGTTGCTCTGGTCTTGCCAGGGGCATTTTGTGGCGGCACCGCCCAGCCCATCTGGAGGCACTGTACCTGAAGATGTGGTGCTGGAAGCCACACCTCAGGCCTTCAGTGCCGTTTATCCCATCCTTTTTGTGACCCAGGTTCCGGTGCGGCCAGACTTCACCACCATTGGATCCACCTTCGGGAACCAGCTTTCTGATGTGCAAAGTGCCACCCGTGGCGGAGATTTGTGGATCCGTTACCCGGATGGCACCCTCAAAAACCTCACCAAAGCTGCTGGCTGGGGCGTGGACGGCTTTCAAAACGCGGGCGGCATTGCCGTGCGGGATCCCAGTGTGCACTGGGATGGCAAGAAAGCCCTGTTCAGCATGGTGGTGGGCTCTCCCACCAGCCAGTACCAGGTCAAAACTTTTTACTGGCAGATCTACGAGATCACCGGTCTGGGCAAAACAGAAACCCCCAAAATCACCCGCATCACCACCCAGCCCAGCAATTACAACAACATCTCGCCGATTTATGGCACCGATGACAAGATCATCTTCACCACCGACCGGCCCAGAGCAGGTGAAGCCCACCATTACCCTCAGCGGGACGAGTATGAAGAAGCTCCCGTGGTCACCGGTTTGTGGTCCATGGATCCTTCCAGTGGCCTGCTGAAACTGCTGAACCATGCCCCCAGTGGCAATTTCACGCCCATCATTGACAGCTATGGACGGGTGATTTTCACGCAGTGGGACCACCTGCAGCGCGACCAGCAGGCAGATGCAGACACCTATGACAATGCAGGATACGGCACTTTCAATTACACCAGTGAAGCAGCCACGGCCTCCAAAGTCACCCGCAAGGAAATCTTTCCTGAGCCCCGTGCACAGGAAGAAGCCCAGGGCACCAATTTGTACCCCCACACCTTCAACCAGTTCTTCCCCTGGACCATCCACGAAGACGGCACCGAAGGCGAAGTCCTCAACCACCTGGGCAGACAGGAGCTTCACGGTTACATCCCCAGCACCTTCAATGATGATCCCAACCTGACCGAATACTACGGACAATACAGCCGGGTCAACAAAAACAGCATCAACAACTTCTTCCAGATCAAGGAAGACCCCAAATATCCAGGGTGTTACTTCGGGGTGGATGCACCAGAGTTCTCCACACATGCTTCAGGGCAGATCATCAGCATGTGTGCACAGCTGGGACGGGCAGCAGACAGCATCACTGTGAATTATGTGACCCACCGCGACACCGCCAGTTACACCCAGGCCGGGGGAACCCCGACAGTCAACAGCTCCGGGCATTACCGGGATCCCCTGCCTTTGCAGGATGGAACCCTGGTGGCCGCTCACACCGCCTACACCTATGCTGAGGCCAACAGCGGTGCCAGCAAATATGATTTCCGCCTGACCACCCTCAAGAAAAACTCCAGTGGTTACATGGTCCCCAACCAGTTGCTGACCCCTGGCATCCAGAAAACCCTCTCTTACTGGGATCCAGACACCAAGGTCAATTTTTCTGGCACCCTGTGGGAACTGCAACCTGTGGAAGTCAGACCCAGAACCAGACCCAACATGTTGAAAAGCACCCTGCCTGCCCCAGAACAGGCGGTCTTTCAGAAAGCGGGTGTGGACCCCGTGGCTTTCCAGAATTACCTGAAAACCAACCAGCTTGCTCTGGCCGTGGTGCGCAATGTCACGGTGCGGGACCGTCTGGACAAACAGCAACCCTTCAATTTGCAAGTGCCAGGCGGCATCAAGAGCATCGCCACCGGAGGCAAAGCCTATGATGTCAGTTTCCTGCAACTCTTCCAGGCCGACATGATCCGGGGTCTGGGTGGCATGGCCAATCCCAAACCTGGACGGCGGGTGCTGGCCCAGGAGTTGCATGAGGGCAGGGCCCTGACGGCCAATGTGGGCACCAACTTCATGCAGGTGGGAGCGGATGGTTCGGTTGCCATGTTCATGCCCGTGAACCGCGCCACCACCTGGCAACTCACCGATGCTCAGAAGAAAGGTGTGGTGCGGGAGCGCTACTGGCTGACCTTCCAGTCTGGAGAAATCCGGGTGTGCGCCTCCTGCCACGGTCTGTCTTCCAGAGATCAATTGGGCCGCAGTGAACCCATGAATGAACCGCAAGCCCTCTACAAACTGCTGGTCAACTGGAAAGCCAAAAATCCCTGAGGTGCTTGTTGCACAGGCCAGCGGTGCAACAAGCACCTCCAGGTGTCTGACCATTCTTGTTTGCGTTCTTCCACCAAAAGCATGATTTGTGCTTTTGGTGGAACGCATAAGGAGAGAAAGATGTCCAGAATTCGCCTCAGAATGACCACCCTCAGTTTGCTGCTGTTGTGTTCCCTCTCTCCGCTCTCGCAAGCTGAAACCGAAAGCATCACCGCCCCAGATCCCATCCTGTTCGTAACCCAGGTTCCGGTGACGGCAGATTTCACCACCATCGGGTCCACCTTTGGAAACCACATGGGCGACATGCAAAGCGTGGCCCGTGGCGGCGGTTTGTGGATCCGTTACCCAGATGGCACCCTCAAAAACCTCACCAAAGCTGCAGGGCTGGGCATGGAGGGGTTTCAGGGGGACAAAGCCATTGCAGTGCGAGACCCCAGCATACACTGGGACGGCAAGAAAGCCCTGTTCAGCATGGTGATTGGCGCACCCACAGAGCAGTATCAGGTCAAGGATTTCTTCTGGCAGATTTATGAAATCACCAATCTGGGCCAGTCAGAAACCCCCAGAATCAGCAAGGTGCCCAATCAGCCCAGCAATTACAACAACATCTCCCCGATTTACGGAACCGATGACAAGATCATTTTCACCACTGACCGCCCCAGAAATGGCGAAGCCCACCTTTACCCCCAGCGGGATGAATACGAAGAAGCTCCGGTGGTCTCTGGGTTGTGGTCTCTGGATCCTGCAAATGGCAGTCTGAAGCTGCTGAACCATGCGCCAAGTGGGGATTTCACGCCCACCATCGACAGCTATGGACGGGTGATTTTCACGCAGTGGGACCACTTGCAGCGCGATCAGCAGGCAGACGCAGACCAGTACGAGGGGGCCGAATACGGGACCTTCAATTATGCCAGCGAAGCCAAAAACGCTGCCCACCTGCCCCGCAAGGAAGTCTTTCCTGAACCCCGTGCAGGCAAAGAAGCCGAGGGCACCCACCTCAACACCCATGACTTCAACCAGTTCTTCCCCTGGACCATCCATGAGGACGGCACCGAGTCGGAAACCCTCAACCACATTGGGCGGCATGAATTGCAGGGTTACATGATGCAGAGCTTCAATGATGATCCTGCACTGGTGGAATACTACGGGCAATACGACCGCAGCAATTCCAACAGCATTCAGAACCTGCTGCAGATCAAGGAAGACCCTGCCCACCCTGGAACGTATTTCGGGGTGGATGCACCAGAATTCCGCTCCCACGCTTCCGGTCAGATTGTGAGCCTGTCTGCTCCTCCTGGAACCCCTGCAGACAGCATCCTGGTGAATTACCTGACCCACCGGGACACTGCGGGTTTCCCGGAAGAAGGCAAGAAAGCTGGGCCAGACCACTCCGGGCATTACCGGGATCCCCTGCCGCTCAGCAATGGCACTTTGATTGCTGCCCACACCCGTGAAACCAACATCGAGGAAGACGACACCAGCAAATCTTCCCGGTATGACTTCCGGCTCAAAACCCTGAAGAAGAACAGTAGTGGTTTCATGGTGCCTGACCAGATGCTCACTGCCGGACTGAAAGCCAATGTCTCTTTCTGGGATCCAGACCGCAAAGTGAATTACAGTGGCAACCTGTGGGAACTGCAGCCTGTGGAAGTCAAAGCCCGGCCCAGGCCCACCATGCTAAAAAGCATCCTGCCCGCACCTGAAAAAAGCGTGTTCCAGAAAGCTGGTGTGGACCCTGTGGCCTTCCAGAATTACCTGAAAAGCAACAACCTCGCACTGGCCGTGATGCGCAACATCACCACCCGTGACATTCTGGACCGTCAGCAACCCTTCAATCTGCAAGTTCCAGGCGGCACCGAAACCCAGATGAACGATGGAGGCAAAGTCTACGAGGTCACCCACATGCAGTTCTTCCAGGCCGACCTGATCCGGGGAATGGGAGGCAACGAACCCTGGCCTGGACGGCGCGTGCTGGCCCAGGAACTGCACGATGTGAACGCCCTGAAGCTCAATGGCTCTGCCTTCACCCCCATTGCAGAAGACGGTTCAGTGGTGGCTTTCATGCCTGTGAACCGTGCAACCACCTGGCAACTCACCGACAGCAAAAAACAGGGCGTGGTGCGGGAGCGCTACTGGCTGACCTTTCAGGCTGGAGAAATCCGGGTGTGTTCCTCCTGTCACGGCCTGTCCTCCCGAGACCAGCTGGGCCGCAGTGAACCCATGAACGAACCGCAAGCCCTCTACAAACTGCTGGTCAACTGGAAAGCCAAAAATCCCTGAAACTCAGAACAGTCTGGAGATGGCGTACCAGAGGTTTTCCTTTGCCTGCCGCTCAAAACGCTCGTAAAAGTAATCGGTGATGTAGATCCTCTTGCGGCTGTAAAAGCCCAGGAGGATCTGTTTGCGTTTGACGGTGTAGACCAGTTTTGGCACATGCTGGTATTCCTTGCGGATCTGCTCGTTGTACTCCAGAAAACGCTCTCTGGGCTGTCCCAGAATGCTGAGGTCCAGGTCCAGCATGTGCGATTCGATGGGGTACTGGGGTTCATCGCCATGTTTGGTCACCAGAATCAGGCGTTCCACCTGATGCACGATGTTGCTGGGGTAGCCCAGTTCACGCATCCAGGAGGTGAAGAGTTCTGCGCTTTTCTCTTCGTTGTCATTGCGTCTGGGATCGTAAATCAGGTCGTGACCCCAGATGGCAAATTCAATTTCGTGCTCGGCAATGCGGGCTTCTTTCATCAGGGCCAGCATTTCCTGGATGTGGGTGAGGTTGTGGTAAGCCCGGTGCGGTTCCTGAAGGTGAGGCAGGCAGCGGTCAAAGAGGTCCATGCTTTCATCATATCGGGCGGATCAGGCCCACTCCTTATCTGCGCCTCACCTGAGGGAAGCAGAATGTGGGATGAAAATCATTTCTTTTCCGTCCTGCAGTGCCACTTGCAACGGAAGAAACACCAGAAGGAGTGCTCATTTTGAAAACATCACAGGCCACTGGAATCGCCCTGGTGACATTGCTGGCAGGAGGCGCAGGGGGATACCTGCTGGGTCAGCAAAAAAACGCCCCTGGAAATGCAGATGTGGCTTTTGCCCAGGACATGATGACCCACCACGCACAGGCCATAGACATGGCCAACCGCCTTTATGTGCGGTTGCTGGCAGAAAAAACCCTCTCTCCGCAGCAACAGAACCTGAAATACCTGTCCTATGACATCATCACGGGACAGAGCAACCAGAACGGTCAATTGCTGGGCTGGCTGTCTTTGTGGGGAAAATCTCCCAACAACCCCACCCCCATGGACATGCAGGCCATGGGCATGGCGACTTCTGAGCAGGTGGAAGCCCTCAGCGACTTGCCGCTCAATGAAGCCACCAGCCGTTTTCTGCAACTGATGATCCGTCACCACCAGGGAGGCGTGATGATGGCCGAAAGCGCCCTGAAATCAGCCAGAACCCAGGTGGTGAAGACCCTGGCCCAGAAGGTGGTGGGTGCCCAGAGCAACGAAATTCAGCAGATGAAAAACATGCTGACCGAAATGAAGGTTGAGCCACAGCAAGACCTGGAACAGATGGACATGGATTCCATGCCAGGAATGGACCACTCGAACTGAACCCAGCATCATGCATTGCAGCATCAAGCAAAAAGAGTCAGACGCATCTGTTCTGACTCTTTTTGTTGCTCACGGGTTCAGTGGGAGTGTTCGTGCTCATGTTCGGTTTCCTCAGCTTCGCCTGCCCGCACCACCCACTGCAGGGTGAAAGCATTGAAGTCTGATCCTGCACGGGGTTTTCCAGACAAAACCAGGGTGTAGGCTCCGCTGACAGGCAGGTTCACCGTGGCTTTCAGGTGGTTTTTGTCGGTGGAGAGTTTGGGGGTGCTTTGTGCTTTCACTCCTGCTTTGTAAGACCCTGCATAAACTTTGAGGGTGCAAATGCAGTTCTTGAGGGTGATGGGGATGCCGCCTTTCTGGTTCACTTCAAACCAGGTGGTGTTGTTGCCCACCACCGGGGCATCGTCGGGTTCAATGTGGATCAGTGCGCCCACATTGCCATCTTTTTCCACTTCATGGGCCAGCGCAGGGGTCAGGCCCAGCAACAGCAGCATCAGGATTTTTTTCATGTTCTTTTTTCCTTTCTGGTTCGCCATCCGAAGATCAGCAGGGTGAGCAGGGCAAGCAGGATGGAGGTCCACTTCATGGGATCCACCCCGAAATGAACCCCCACCCACACTGTGTGCACAATGGCCAGGAGGGTCATGGGGGGACCCAGGCGGTGCAGGGTTTTCCAGTGTTTGCCCATCTGGCGCATGGCGAAATGGGTGGAGGTGAGGGTCAGGGGCAGAAAACCCAGCAGGGCCACCACCCCGGCATAAATGGCCCACTGGTCAGGCTTGCTGAGGAATTCCACACTTTCCCAGTCTCGATCAAACACAGCCAGGTAAGCCAGCCAGGTGTGAATGACCGAGTACACAAAGGCCGCCACCCCCAGCATCCTGCGTTGCAGCATCAGTTTCAGGGGCCGGGCCAGCAACACCAGCACCAGCGACAGCACGGCAAACCAGCCATACACCTCACTTTGCCGCTGGGCAAAAGTGTGGGAGTGGGGATTGTACATGCAGAGCAGAATCCCTTCTGAAATCAGAGGGATGCCCAGCAGGAGCGCCCAGGAAATGACGGTTTTGGTTGCTGTGCGTCTGGCCATGGTCTGGTTACTTCAGGGTGGTCTTGCTGGCGGGGGTGTCTGCAGAGGAGTCATCCCAGGCCACCACAGTGCCATCACTGTAGGTCTGGTAGACCTTCCAGGCGAGGGTGCCTGCATCTGCCGGGTTGGTGGCAGAGAAGAAGAAGCGCTGAAATTCCATGGGCTCCAGGTTGCCTTTCCAGACCACGGCAGTGATGCGACCATTGGCGTCTTTTTCCACGGTGCGGACCCAGCCAGGCACGGGAATGAAACGGCTGATTTTGACTCCATCCGGGACAATCAGTCGGATTTCGGTGGTGGCGAGGTCTTTTTCAACAGGCACCTGCAGGCGGTAGGTTTCAGACTTGCCTGCAAGGCTCTCAGAAAGGCCCATTTCGGTTTTGACTGTGGCATGGGAGAAAGCCACAGAGAGCATCAGGGCAAGGCTGGCAGCAAGGGTTTTCTTCAGAAGGGTTTTCAGCATGGGGGGTGTCCTTTTGGCATTCAAAAGTGGATTTGCGAAATCAGGTTTGCGAAATCAGGCTGGCGAAATGAGAAACTGTGGTTTCAGACCATTCCATCTTGCAGGTGCATTGCGACCTGACCTCCAGACAGCTTGCACCTGCTGCCTGTGGATGAAACAGAATGGGTTTTCAGAAATGAAAAATCAAATGCTGCCAGAAGGGGGTGCCCTGGCTTTTGGCCTCAGGGCGACATTTTTGCCAAACACCAGCGGGCATTCCATGGCCTGCGTTTGCAACTTCTGGCTGTCTGGCAGCTTCTGGGACGCTGGAGCCTCTGACACCATGGGCATGCAGCAGGAGCAGTCATGGTTCTGGTGTTTGGAGGAATGGTCAGGATGTGAAGCTGCATTTTTGGCAGGCTGTGCCCCAGCATGGTGCATGTTGTGGTGCATGTGCTGGTGGGCTTGCAGAACAGTCTCAGGCTGTTCTGCAAGCCCATTCTGGGCAGCAGACTGGACAGCAGCTGACAGCATTTCGTGCTTCAGGTGCAGGGGAACCTGCAACAGGAAGAGCACAGCAGCCAGCAGCTGAACCCAGAGGCGAAGCTTCACCATGGTTCGCATGATGCCACAAATTGTGGGGTTGGATGCAGGGTCGTTGGTTTGTATGTTGCAACACCAGGCAGGTCAGAAAGCTGGCCTCTGCTGAACAGGGTCATCTGTCACCCTGTTGTCCTTCCTGTCAAGACAACCTCAAAAAACATATTTGACAAATCCGAGCAGCTTACTTAGGATTAACAGCAATGAAAACGTTCTGGCTTTCTGCATTTTTACTCATGGGAGGACTGGCACTGGGAAAGGCTTCTGTGGAAGCACCCCCTGCAGACCTCACGGTCTACTCAGGAAGATCAAAGGCTGCTCTGGATCCCCTGGTGCAGCATTATCAGGCCCGCACTGGACTGAAAATCAATGTGGTGTACGCCAATGACCGCGATCTGACCGCCAGATTGCAGCAGGAGAAAACCAGCAGTCCAGCGGACCTGTTCATCAGCAACACGTTCAGCACCATTGGCACCCTGGAAAGCCTGAACCTGTTCAGCAAACTGAATCCCAGTTTGACCACGGGTGTGCACAGCACATGGCTTCCAGCCAGCCAGAAGTGGACCCCACTGGCCCTCAAATTCCGCGTGCTGGCCTACAACCGGGACGTGATCAAACCCGAGCAGTTGCCTGAAAACCTGCTGGACCTCTCCAGACTGCAGCCCTACAAAGGAAGAATTGGCTGGGCACCCCTGGATGCTGGATTCCAGGAAATTCTGGGTTTGCTGGTGGAAACCCAGGGCATGGAAAAAGCCAGAATCTGGCTGGACCAGTTGCTGGCGCTGGAATTGCAAGATTACGGCAGTGGCAACACCGGCATGATGGAAGACCTGGGCAATGGAACCATTGATGTGGCCTTTTCCCAGCACATTCTGGTGCAGCGTTTTCAGCGGGCTGGTTACCATGTGGCTTCTGCTTTCTTCAAAGCAGGTGATGCAGGCAACCTGATGGACGGTTCTGCGGCTGCAGTGCTGAAGGCAGGGAAACATCAGGCCCAGGCGTTCCGCTTCCTCAAGTACCTCCTGAACAGCGAAGCCCAGGCATTCACCCTCAGCGTGAATTTCGAGTATCCGGTCATTGCTGCCCTTCCCTACCCCGCCACCCTGGTGCCCTACGCCCAGGTGGCCCAGATTGTCACCCCCCTGAACCCTGCAGACACCAGCAAACGGGTGCAACTGGGGCAGCAACTGCTGCAAGATGCAGGCGTGATGTAAATGCGCTTTTCTTGTGGCTGTTCCCACACACATGTCCGGCACTTTGACCATGTGCTGGGAACGGCCCTGGAAATCCAGCTTCAGACAAGTCACAAGGCCGCTGTTCAGGTTGCTGACCAGGCCATTCTGAAAGAGATTGACCGTCTGGAAGGGGTGTTCAGCCGCTTTCTGCCCAGCAGTGAATTGAACACCCTGCTGAACCATTCGGGCCAGAAACAAACCCTTTCCAGCGAAATGGCCTGGTTGTTGCACACCAGTCAGAAGTTCAGTGACCTGACGGGCAATGCCTACCATCCAGCAGCCGATCAACTCTGGCAGATGTGGAAACAGGCCAGCAACCTGAATGAATTGCCAGAGTACGATTTCCGTTTGCCTGCCTCCGACCTGTGGTCCTTTCATGCTGAACAGGATGTCACCCTGCACCATCAGGGCACCCTGAATTTCAATGCCCTGGCCAAAGGGCGCATTGCCGATCTGGCTGCACAGAAAGGCCACCAGGTTGAAGGCGTCCAGCAAACGCTGGTCAATCTGGGCGGAGACCTCAGGCACCTGGGATCCCATAAAGTTCTGGTCCAGATCGAGAATCCCTTCTCTCCATTCGATCAAAACCAGCCCGTCTCCGCTGTATTCATCTGCAATCAGGGGGTGGCCACCAGTGGTCCCTCCAGACGCAGTTTTCAGGTGGCAGGCCAGCAGTTCAACCACATTTTTGACCCGCGCACAGGCCGTCCGGTGCAGCATCTGGTCAGTGCCACAGTGCTGGCACCAGACTGCGCCACTGCAGATGTGCTTTCCACGGCTTTCAGTGTGCTGCAACCTGCAGAAAGTCTGGCTCTGGCAGACACCCTGCCTGACATTGGCTGCCTGCTCATCACCCGTGAAGGTGAAATTTTCAGCAATGCCTTCTGGGACCAGCACATCCCCAGAACATCCAGCCAACCCTCTCTCTTCTCGCGTCTGGTGCGCAGCTGGCGTGGTTTTCGCAAAACCAGACCCCCCAGCAGAATCCCCAAGAGGTAACCCCATGACCAACGAATCCAGCACCCCTTCCCGCTACTCCCGCCGCCGTTTCCTGGTGCAGGGAACCCTGTTCGCCGCTGGACTGACCTTCACCCGTTTGCTGGGCTCCAACGCCTTTGCCCAGAGCAAGAAAGCCCTGCTGCCAGAAAACATGGCCCTGGGTCTTTCCCTGACCCTGGTGCAACCTGCGGGCGGCCGGGTCGAGCGCCCTTACATCGCTGTGTGGATCGAGGATGAAGCAGGCAACCCTGTGCGCACCCTGGCTTTGTGGGTCAACAAGGCCGAAAAAGAGCGCACCCGCTGGATCAATGAACTGCGCCGCTGGTTCCGGGGCGACACCGCCCGCAAAGGCAAAGGTGGGGAGAACCTGGTGCCCACCTTATCGAGCGCCACCCGACAGCCTGGAAAGTACAGCGTGGAGTGGGATGGCAAGGACGACCGCAAGGAGCAGGCAGAACAGGGCGATTATTACATCTGCATCGAATCTGCCCGTGAGCACGGCAAGTATCACCTGATCCGCGAAAAAGTGTCTCTGGGCAAGGAGGCTCTGAGCAAGACCCTCAAGGGGAACATTGAGATTCAGGAGGTGGCCCTTGACTACCGAACCCAGAAATAATCCCATCAACAGGGCACAAAATGCTCCTGCAGTCAAAAAACGCCCACTGAAGGTGCGCGTTTACGCCCTGATGCGCTCCCTGCACCTGTACATCTCGATGTTCTCGCTGCTGATCATCCTGTTCTTTGCAGGGACTGGAATCACCCTGAACCATCCCGAGTGGGTGTTTGGCAGCGACATGGTGCGCAAGGATTTCTCTGGAAACCTGCCTGCAGACTGGAAGAAAGATGGAAAAATTGACCCTCTGGGGGTGGCCGAATTCCTGCGGGAAACCCACCATCTGAAAGGCAAAGCCCAGGACTTCCAGGAAGGCGACACCGAGAGTTCCCTGAGCTTCAAGGCTCCGGGGTACAGTGCAGATGCCTTCGTAGACATGAAGCACGGAACCTACACCCTGGCGGTGGATGCCCAGGGCGCAGTTGCAGCCATGAACGATTTACACCGGGGCAAAAATGCCGGGTCGGTGTGGGCGAAAGCCATCGATTTCTCCAGCATCTTTCTGATCCTGATTTCAGTCACAGGCATTGCCCTGATGCTGTACATGAAAAAAGTGCGCCTGGTGGCCCTGATCACCATTGTGGTGGGCAGTGGGGCCATGCTGGGCCTGATGTCTCTGGCCATGTGACAGACTGCAGAACACGCGAAAATCCAACCCCTCTGTTCAGCACAGGACCAGGGGGTTTTTGCTGGTTTTTGAAGGGACCTCAAAAATCGAAGGTCATCAGGACAGGCTGGGCTGGTGTGCTTGACCTTACTCAAAACTTGGTTATGATGTACATGTCTGGTGTCTTTAAGGGCACTGCATACAAGGGATTGATTTTAAAAGCTTCCCTTGATGTGACTGGGGAACCCGGTGAAAGGCCTGAACCATTCTGGGCAACATTCCGGGACTGACGCGCAACGGTGACTCTGGGGTCAAAACCAGAGAAGTCCGAATGCCAGTCGGATGCACCGCCTCGCGTCATGGGCACGTGAAAACGTGAATTTCACCCATCGCTTCCAGAAAAGAGCGACATGGTCAAACGGTACAGATCCCCCTGAACCCCACCTTCCGGGTGAGGGCTTTTTTGTGGACCTGCTTGAGGGCAGGCCAGTGTTCTTTTGTGTTGCTTTATGTTGTTGTGCAGGGTTATGGAGAGGGTCATGCTGCTGGTTTATGCGTCCAGAACAGGAAACATTGAACGGTTTGTGCGCAAACTGGGTGCATTGCCCGCTTTGAGGCTGTACTCGGGTGAGGAAACCGTGCAGGAACCCTGCTTGCTGCTGACTTACACAACAGGTCTGGGACAGGTGCCTGCAGAAGTCCAACAGTTCGCCAGCCGCAATGCCCACTGGATTCAGGCGGTGGCGGCCAGTGGCAACCGCAACTGGGGAGACAGCTACGGACGGGCCGCAGACGTGCTTGCACAGCAGTTGCAGGTTCCGGTGGTGCAGAAATTTGAACTCTCTGGTCGGCCCGGTGATGTGGTGCGGTTTTTAGAAGTGCTGGAAGGAGTGAAGGGTCTTGAACGAAGTGGTCATGGGTTATCTGGAACTGAACAGTCAGGTGATGCAGAAAAAAGAAGGGTTCTTTCAGATTGAGAAGGATCTGGAAGCTGTGCAGGCTTTTGAGCAGGAGGTGGAACAAAAGCTTTTGCGTTTCTCCTCTCCCCTGGTCCGCATGCACCGCCTGATTGCCGAACAGTATTACGAGAACTTCTTTGAGGTGTACTCCGAAGAAGCCGTGCTGGGCCTGATCGAGCAGGCGTACAGCCATCCTTTTCGGTTCCAGTCTTTCATGGCGGTGTCCAAGTTCTACAAGGATTACGCCCTGAAAACCAATGACAGGAAACACTACCTGGAGCGCTATCAGGACCGGGTGGTGGCGGTGGCCTTGCACCTCGGGCAGGGGAATGTGCAGCAGGCCAGCCGTTACATCAACGCCATGATGCAGCAGCGTTACCAGCCTGCCACCCCCACCTTTTTGAATGCAGGTCGGGCCAGAAGGGGTGAACTGGTGTCCTGCTTCCTGCTGGAAGTGGACGACAGCCTGAACGCCATCGGGTACAACATCAACACCGCCATGCAGCTCTCCAAGATTGGTGGGGGTGTGGCCCTGAACCTGTCCAAACTGCGTTCCAGAGGGGAATCCATCAAGGAGGTGGCCCTGGCCGCCAAGGGTGTGGTTCCGGTGATGAAGCTGCTGGAGGATTCCTTCAACTATGCAGACCAGATGGGGCAACGCAAAGGGGCCGGAGCGGTCTACCTGAACATCTTCCACTGGGATGTGGAAGAGTTTCTGGACACCAAGAAAATCAACGCAGACGAGAAGAGCCGCATCCAGACCCTCTCTCTGGGACTGATCGTGCCTGACCGTTTCTTTGAACTGGCTGCAAAAAACCAGGACTTCTACATTTTTGCTCCGCTGTCGGTGCGCAAAGCCTTCGGACAGCACCTGGATGACATGGATCTGGACGTGATGTACGACCAGCTGGCCTCCCATCCAGAGGTGGTCAAGAAGCCCTTGAATGCCCGTGCCATGCTGACCCGCATTGCCACCACCCAGTTTGAATCGGGCTACCCTTACATCATCTACAAATCTGCGGCCAACCGCATGAACCCTTTAAAGAACATTGGGCAGATCAAGATGTCCAACCTCTGCACCGAGATTTTCCAGCTGCAGACCACCTCCAGCATCGGGGATTATGGCGAGGCAGACCAGATCGGGCATGACATCTGCTGCAACCTGGGGTCCCTGAACATCGTGAATGTGATGGAGGCCGGGAGCTTGCAGGAAAGCGTGCACACGGGCATGGACGCCTTGACCGCCGTGTCTGACATGTCCAGCATTGCCAACGCTCCGGGGGTCAAAAGCGCCAACGATGCCTACCATGCGGTGGGTCTGGGGGCCATGAACCTGCACGGCTTTCTGGCCAAAAACCACCTGCGTTATGAGAGCGAGGAGGCCCGCGATTTTGTGCGCACCTTCTTCATGATGGTGAATTTTTACTCGCTGGAGCGCAGCATGCAGATTGCCCGCGAGAAAGGCCAGACCTTCCTGAACTTTGAGCAGTCCGATTACGCCACGGGCACTTACTTCAAGCTGTACGAGGACACCTCTTTTGCACCCCGCACCCAGAAAGTGCAAAAGCTCTTTGAGGGCTTCCAGATTCCCACCCAGGCAGACTGGGCCAGACTGAAAGCCGAGGTGCAAAAACACGGCCTGTACCACGCTTACCGCATGGCCATTGCACCCACGCAGAGCATCAGTTACATCCAGAACTCCACCTCTTCGGTGATGCCCATTGTGGACCACATCGAAGCCAGAACTTACGGGAATGCCACCACCTATTACCCCATGCCGTTCCTGTCTCCCGAGACGTTCTTTTACTACAAATCTGCCTACCACATGGACATGATGCAGGTGATCGATCTGGTCTCTGAAATCCAGCAGCATGTGGACCAGGGCATCAGCACCATCCTGTACGTCACCAGTGAAACCAGCACCCGCGATCTGGCCAGGCTCTACATTTACGCCTACAAGAAGGGCCTGAAAAGCCTGTATTACACCCGGACCAAGAACCTGAGTGTGGAGGAATGCATCTCATGCGCCATCTGACCGAAACATCCCCTTTCTCTGCCGTCAACTGGAACCTCACCCAGGACCCTTACAGCAAACTGTTCTGGGACCAGAACGTGCGGCAATTCTGGGTGGATGAGGAAATCCCACTGGCAGACGACAAACTGGTCTGGATGACCCTTTCCAGAGAAGAACAGCGCACCTACGAGCATGTGCTGGGTGGCCTGACTTTGCTGGACACCGAACAGGGCAGTTTCGGGATGCCCCAGATTGCCCACGCTGTGCCCAACCTGCAGAGCAAAGCCGTGCTGAGCTTCATGGGAGCCATGGAGCACATGCATGCCAAGAGCTACAGCAGCATTTTCTCCACCCTCTGCACCACCGAACGCATCAACGGGATTTTTGGCTGGGTGGAAAAAAACCGATTCCTGCAGGACAAGATTGATTTTGTACACCGGCAGTACAGCAACATTCACAACGACAGAACCCTGTACCTGGCCATGACCACCAGTGTTTTTCTGGAGTCCTTTCTGTTTTACTCTGGCTTTTTTTACCCGCTGTATCTGGCGGGTCAGGGCAAACTGGTGAGCAGCGGGGAAATCATCAATTTGATCATCCGGGACGAGTCTGTGCACGGGGTGTACACCGGACTGCTGGCCCAGGAGGTTTTCCAGCGCCTTCCTGAACGGGCACAAAAAGAAGTGCAGCAGGAAACCGTGGGCATTCTGGAACAGCTTTATGGGCTGGAAACCCGTTACACCAGCGAACTCTATGCCCCTCTGGGTCTGACCGAGCAGGTGCTGCAGTTTTCCCGGTACAACGCAGACAAGGCCCTGATGAACCTGGGGCAGGAGGTGCACTTTGATGTTTCTGAAGAGGACATCAACCCGATGGTTCTGAGCGGTCTGCGCACCGACACCAAGAACCACGATTTCTTTTCCACCAAGGGAAACGGCTACATCAAGACCACCCGTGTGGAAGCCTTGCGGGACGAAGATTTCGTTTTTTGAGTTTTCAGTAAACAGTTTTCAGTAAACAGCCAAAAACCCCGAGCATACAATCTCGGGGTCTTTTCTTTTTGTTTTCTGCAAGCAAATTTCAGAGGAAAACAACACTTCTGCTGTGAACTGTTTACTGAAAACTGTCTGCTGTGGACTTCCGGCACTCAGCCTTTGACCGATCCAGCCAGAATGCCCTGCACAAAATAGCGTTGCATGGTGAAAAAAAGCAGCAGGGGGAGGGCCATGGAAATGAACGCCGCTGCGGTCAGAAGTTGCCAGCCGTCTCCGTACTGGCCCACCAGATAGGAAATGGCCACGGGCAGCACGGCCACCGAGGGGGTGCCTCCCAGGAAGATCAGGGCCACCAGCAAATCGTTCCAGACCCACATGAATTGAAAGATCGCCAGGGAAGCCAGTGCAGGCACAGAGGTGGGCAAAGCCAGCCTGAAAAATGCCACCAGCGGAGAAGCACCATCCAGATAGGCAGACTCGAACATCTCTTTTGGCAAAGCACTGAAAAAGTTGCGCATCAGAAAGATGGCGAAAGGCAAACCAATCCCGGCGTGAAAAATCCACACGGCTTCAAAACGCCCGGTCAGGTGCAACGCAGACATCAGCTTCAGAATGGGACCCAGGGACATCTGGATGGGCACGATGGACAGGGCCACCAGTACCGTGAAGATCAGGTTGCTGCCCGAAAAGCGCATCCAGGAGAACGCGTAAGCCGCCAGGGAGGCCACGGCAATGGTCAGGACTGTGGCCGGGATGGTCAGGTACAGGCTGTTCACAAAAGCCAGACCCAGGTTGTTGGCGGCAAAGACCGCCTGATAGTTGGCAAGGGTGAATTCACTGAAGGAAAAGGTCCACCAGCCGGTATTGGCAATTTTGTCCTGGGGTCGGAAAGAACTGACCAGGAGGGCCAGGGTGGGCAAAATCCACATCACGCTGGTCAGGAGCAGGAGCAGGTAGGTGGGCAGGTTGCGAAAGAACACCACACTCAGCCATGGGCTGCGCTGGGCATTCACTTTTTTCTGGACGATCATCAGCGGTTCTCCTGGGCGTGAAAGCGCCGCACGTTCTGCACCATGAAGGGGAAGATCACCACCAGCAGGATCACTGCCAGCGTGCTGGCCATCCCCAGATCGCGGGAACTGTACAGTTGCTTGTAAATCTGGTTGGCGATCACATCGGTGCCGAAGTTGCCAGCGGTCATCACATACACGATGTCGAACATCTTCAGGGCGTTGATCACCATGGTGGTGGCGACCACGGAAATGGTGGGGGCCAGCAGCGGAACGGTGATGCGGCTGAACACCTGCCATTCGGTGGCTCCATCCACCCGTGCAGCTTCATGGACTTCTTCTGGGAGACTGCGCAGACCTGCGTTGAGGATCACCAGGCAGAACCCGGTGAACATCCAGACCCCCACCACAATCAGGGCCAGGTTGTTCCCTGGCTGCTGGAAAATCCAGGCCACTGGAGGAATGTGGAACAGCCCTGTCACCACAGCATTGAGGGTGCCAATCTGGGGGGCATCTTCGGGGCGGTAGGCGTACATGAAACGCCAGATCACACCCGTGGCCACAAAAGAAATGGCCATGGGCATGAACAGGATGGTCTTGACCGGACCACCATATTTCACCCGGTTGACCAGCACCGCGAGGGCCAGCCCACCGCACACGGTCACTCCGGTGAAAAAGACAATCCAGTACAGGTTGTTGACCATGGAACCCAGCATCTGTGGGTCCGTGAAGGCCGTGATGTAGTTCTGGATGCCCACGAAAGGACCCGTGACGGCATCTCCGGTGACATGCTGGAAACTGGCCACAAAAGATTGCAAGAGGGGCCAGACCATGATCACCACCAGCAAAAGCAGGGCTGGAGACAGCCAGATCCAGGGGCGAATGGCTCCCTGGCGGCTTCTGGGCAGGCGGGCAATCAGGGCCTCACCCAGGTACAGATAAAACAGCAAACCTCCCACAATCAGAACAGGGATCAGGAAGGCAAGGACAAGTTTTTCCAACATCGATCTCTCCTGGGCACCCGGACCAGATGGAGGTGCCATCCAGTCCGGGTTGCGTTTCATAGCCCATCAGGCTGAACGGTCAGTAAACTTCCTGACGGGTTTTTTCCAGTTCCTGCAAGATGGCGTCCAGTCTGGAGGGGTTCTGCACGTAATCCAGGATGGCCTTCCAGAAGGCTTTGTTGATGCGATCCGGCATCAGGTCAGAAGCGTCAAAGCGCACCGATCTGGCCCCATTGAGGGTCTTCTGGAAACCTGCAGCCATTTTGTTGGGGAGCACACTGAGGGCCACGCGCTTGTTGGGCGAGAGTTTGCCTCCCAGGCTGGGCCAGATGGATTGCGCTTCGGTGCTGGCGAGGTATTTCATCAGCAGGGCACTCTGGGGGGTTTTCTTGAACAGGCCCACCATGTCTCCGTTGATCTCAATGGTGCCAGCGTACTGTGGGTTGATGTTGGGGAAACCGAAGAAATTGTAGCCAGTGATGGCCTGCAGTCCGGGGGTGTTCTTCTCTAAGAAGGAGGGGATGAAGGAGGCCTGATGGTGCAGGAAGCATTTGGGCGGGTTGCCGAACATGGGGGTGGCGGCATCGCTGAAGTTGGTGGTCAGCACGGTGGTGGGGCCACCGTAAACCATTTTGGGATCCGTGGCGACCTTGCCAAAAGCCTGGAAGGCAGATTTGACTTCGTTGGAGGTCCAGGGGAGTTTGCCCTGATACCACTGGTCGTAGACTCTGGGACCACTCTGCCTGAGCAGGATGTTCTCCACCCAGTCGGTTCCGGCCCAGCCTGAAGCAGCTCCGCTCTCCACACCCACGCACCAGGGTGTGGTGCCTGCAGCGGCAGTCTTGCTGGCCCAGGCAGCCAGTTCATCCCAGTTTTTGGGGTTTTTGGGGCCTTTGTAGGTTTTGGTGTTGTACCAGACCAGGCCTTTCACATCGGCATTGATGAAAAGCCCGTAGGTCTTGCCCTTGTAACCGCCGAGATCCAGGAACCCTGGTCCGAAGTTCTTTTCCAGCACTGAAGTGCCCACAATGCCATCCAGATCCGTGAGCTTTCCACCTTCTGCCCATTCCTGCAGCAGGCTGATGGAAGGCACCACAGCGATGTCAGGAGCATTTCCCCCCTGCACACGGGTGGTCAGCACAGCGTTGATGTCACGGGTGGCCTCGTATTCCACCTGAATGCCTGTGGCATCCGTGAAGGGTTTGATGGCCCGCAAAAAGTTTTCTTGCTCCACACCGGACCAGACAGCAAAAACAGAAACTTTACCTCCGGGCTTCTGGCCTTTGACCAGCGAACTGGCGTAATTGAAAGCTTTCTTCTCCAGGTCTGCAGTGGCAGCAAATGCAGAGTGTGCCAGGAAAAAAGTGCTGCAGGCCCCCAGCAAAAGGGCCTTGTGGATGTGCTGAACAGATGAACGCATGACAGATGAACGCATGTTCTTTCCTCCTTCAGAGACAGAGACTTCAGAAACAAAGGCTTCGAGTGCAAAACCAGACCTCAGGCAGCACAAAGCCAGCACGTCCACGGTTCAAAACATGAACTGTGAATCTGCAGGTTTGCTGGTGAGATCAGGGAAAAGCCAGAACAACAAACGACGGGGCAACCTGGTGGGGTTCAGCCCGCAAGGTGGATCAGGGTGGCAAGACAGCCTCCTTCAGAACATTGAATTTCAGGGGAAAAGGGGATCAGGGAAGCATCAGGACAACATGCAGAAAGCAAGGATTGAGGACACCCGCAGCATTTGAGGTGCTGGAGTCAGGTTTTGAGGCAACAGAACTGCAGGTTCAATCAGCAGGTCAGGTGGTCTGGCGCTGGATCACCCGCACAGGCAAGATCACCTGCTGGGCAGAAGCACTGGGGTTGGCCAGGCGGTCCAGCAGCAAGCGGGCTGCCACTTTTCCAGATTCGATGAGCGGTTGATGCACGGTGGTGAGTCCCAGAAAATCTGCGAAATCCATGTCATCGAAACCGATCACGGCGATGTCGTCTGGCACTTTCAGGTTCAGTGCGCGGGCAGCTTTGAGCACCCCGGCGGCCTGCAGATCGCTGTAGGCAAAGATGGCATCTGGTGGATCTTTCAGGCTGAGGAGTTCGGTGGCCTGCTTCTGGGCTTCTTCCACCCCGTAGGTGCCCAGCGAGATGTAGCGGTCAGGAAGTCCGATTCCGGCATCTTCCAGGGCTTTTTTGAAGCCGGTGAGCCTGCCTCCAGAGAGCACCACTGTGGAGTGGGCAAATTGCTGTTCTCCCAGAAAAGCGGGCCTTTTGTAGCCTCTGGACAGCAGGTGTTCTGCAGCAAGTCTTCCTCCTTTGACGTTGTCGATCTCCACACTGCTGAAATCCTGGGCATCGCATTCCACGAGCACGGTTTCCAGTTTGCGGTCTTGCAGGCGTCTGACCACCTGGTCTCCCAGGGGCAGGGACATCACGATCACACCATCGAGGTGCCCGGTGATGGGAAGTTTGGCGAGGTAATCCCCTTCCCGCTGTGGCGAAGTCTGGTCGTAGACCACCACCTTGTAAGGCTGGTTTCTGAGGGCATCCAGCACCCCGGCCAGCCTCATGTTGAAAGAGGCATACGCCGTGAAGGTGGCCACCACGCCAATGGATCCATAGCCTTTGCGGCTGTAGGTCACGGCTTCCAGTTTGGGAACAAACTTCAGATCGTCTATGGCTTTCATGACCTTCTGCAAGGTAGCAGGCTTGACTTTCGCTGGTGTGTTGATGACGTTGGAGACGGTTGCGACGCTGACTCCAGCTTTTTGAGCCACGTCGTAAATGGTGGGCCTAGACATAGGTATACTCTACCCGATGAAAATACGGCTGCTGAACGTATGGCTCTAGGTGGTTCTCAGTATGTTTCAGCATCCGGGTTTTGTCAACAGTTTTATTAAACCAGTTCAATTTTGCTCTGGGATTCATTTATACAGCACTTCGATTGATCTGCCACCAAACAAAGTCTCCGATTTTTCGCATAAACATTCAAGATTTTCCAGGAAAAATGCACCGGGTTCAGGCAGTTGGACTTTCCGATAGCGCATACGGTGACACAACACCACCGAAAAACTTCAATTTTTCATTCTCAGCACACAATTTAATCCAGAACTTCTTCCCGTCCAGCCGAAAGCGCTCCTGCTTCCGGGTAAAATTCCGCCCAACCCCTCACCGAACTTCAAGCACAAGAGATTTTGAAGAAAACTCCATTCAGAACGAAGTGGTTTTGATTTTTGAACTGCTTCAATGAACCAATTGACAGCACTTCGGTAACCATGCATACTGATTGCACCCGAAGCCAGAGTCTGGAACGCAAGGGAAGAACCTTGCTGTTTTCCTCACCGTCGTCCTGCCTCTTATGCCTGGCTCTGGCTTTCGGGATGCCCTGTATGTGCTTTTTTGATCCCGACTGCTTTTACAGCAGCATCAACTCTGGTGCCCACTGCACCGCATTCTCTTTCAGGTCAGAAGCGCCCTGGGTGGCAACAGGGTTTTCTGAGTGGTTTGCTGGATCCCTTTCCTCCTTCGCCCCCTCCAGATTGGAGGGGGAACTGTTTTTACTGTTCAGAATGAAGGTTTTGCGCATTCGGAAAACCCAACAGGATGGAAAGAAAGCTGACAGGTCAGGGCTGTTAGACTGGCAACAGATCAAGCAATCCTCCCCAGAGCACATCAAACATGGACGTTTCTCCGGGCTTCGTCTGCACATCCACCAGAACCCAACAGCATTGCTTCCGCTGGCTGCGTCCTCTCCAAAAGGCATTCAGGCACCACCGGCCACCGGATTTCCCATTCCGCTGAGGAGCAACAGATGAACCACCCTGCCCACGGGCAAATGAAACCAGAAGAACATTACATCCGGGATCCCCTGACGGGAGCCTACACCCGTGGTCTGCTGGACTCACGGCTGAGTGAAGAAGTGGCCCGATCCCAGCGGGAACAGGGTCAGCTGACCGTGTGTCTGTTTGACATCGACCACTTCAAGAGTGTCAACGATGCTTACGGCCACGCTCGGGGAGATGAAGTGCTGGTGCATCTGGTGCAGGTGGTGCAGGCCAGCCTGAGAACTTCAGATGTGCTGTTCCGTTACGGTGGAGATGAATTTGTGGTGCTGCTTCCCTCCACCGGACGTGCCCAGGCAGAAATTGTATGCCAGCGCATGGTGCAGCAGGTGCGCTCCCAGGTGCTGGAAGGGTCTCCCCCGCTCAAAATCTCCATCAGCATGGGGCTGGCGGTTTTTCCCGAAGACGCTTCTGGAGGCCGGGAGCTGCTGCAGGTGGCAGACGAACGCAACTATCTGGCCAAACGCCAGGGCCGGGACCGCTTTGTCAGTCAATCCCTGGCCGAAAAACCCGCTTTGCAGTTCGATGCCCAGTCCAGACCCCTGGAACGGGACCACCAGCTGGGCGTGTTCCACCAGTTCATGCACCGGCTGGAAACCAGCAGAACTGGCATCCTGCGCATCACTGGAGAAACAGGCTCCGGGCGCACTTTCTTTCTGAATCGCATCCAGCAGGATTTGCATGCCAGAAACCACCTTCACCTTGCCCTCACCCCCACCCGCACCCTGCAGCACCGCCCTTACGCGGTTTTTCAGCATGCCCAGGGTCTGGAGGTGTCCATTCAGGCTGGGGTCACAGGCATTGTCAGACAATTGACCCAGGCTGTGCAGGAACAGCAAAAAGCAGGACTGGCCCTCCTGATTGAGAACATGGCCCTGCTGGACTGGGCCAGCCGTGCCCTGCTGTCCCGGCTGTTGCAGGACTGGAGTGGTCCTCCTCTGGCCATCATTTACACGCAGGGCGTGCAGGACATTCCGCCAGTGTTGCAGCCAGGCAACCGCAATGAAGTGCAGGTGGTGCTCACACCCCTGTCCCGGCATGCCATTCAGGTGTGGATGCGCGAAATCCTGCGCTGGGAAGCCCCTGCAGAATTGATCGACTGGATTTTTGGAACCTCTCAGGGGTTGCCTGCCCGGGTCAGGACCATCCTGCAGGCCCTGCTGGACCAGAAGCAACTGCTGCGTCGGGAGGAGGGCTGGCAGCTGGATGCAGGATTTCGGGGCACAGTGCTGAACTTTCAGCATGAACAGGCCACCCCCACCACCCTGCCTGTCCCCTCCACCCACTTCTTTGGCCGGGAAAAAGAATGGGCCGAGGTCAACAGCCTGTTTGAACACCGCAGGCTGGTCACCCTGGTGGGACCGGGAGGCATTGGCAAAACCCGCCTGAGCATCGAGGTGGCCGAATTGCGGCAGGAGCACTACCAGGATGGGGTTTGGTTTGTGGGCCTGGACAGCATCCAGAACCCTGAACTGGTGGTGCCCAGCATCGCAAGGGTGCTGGGGATCAAAGAAGGCCGCCGCCCCCTGATTGAAGACCTCAAAGACCACCTGAAAAAACAGTCCAGACTGCTGGTGCTGGACAATTTCGAACAGGTGATTGAAGCTGCACCCCTGCTGGATGGGTTGCTGGCTGCTGCCCCTGGTTTGCAGATGCTGGTGACCAGCCGTGAAAAACTCAACATTTCAGGAGAGCAGGTTTTTGTGGTGCCTCCGCTGGGCATGCCTGCCGACCGGGACATCACCAGCGAGGAAGAAGCCTACCAGTACAGCGCCATGAGCCTGTTCATTGACCGGGCCAGGGCTGTGCTCCCAGGACTGGAGCTTTCCAGGGCACAGCTGAAATCCATCCAGCAGATCTGTCAGCAACTGGACGGCCTGCCTCTGGCCCTGGAACTGGCAGCGGCCTCTCTGGATCTGTTCTCTCCTGAAGAACTGGCCCATGACCTGGGGCAGAAAAGGCTGGACGTTCTGACCGAAGGCCCCCGCAACCTGGCCGAACGCCAGAAAACCCTGCGCAACACCATCAGCTGGAGCCACCACCTGCTGAACCCACAAGAGCAGTGGGTGTTTGCCCGCATGGGGGTTTTTCTGGGAGGCTGGTCTTTCGAGGCGGCACAGGCCGTCTGCTCCGAAATGTCCACCCTGTTCACCAGCGCTGTTTCCCTGCAAAGCACCCTGATGAAACTGGCCGCCAAAAGCCTGATTCAGTTTCAGCGCAACCAGAAACGCTTCAGCATGCTGCAGACCATCCGGGAATTTGCACAGGAAAAGCTGCAGGCCTCACAGGAGCAGGCCCAGGTGCAACACGCCCATGCACAACACTTCCTGAACCTGGGACAGCAGGCCGAAGGGTACCTGGTGGGCGATGGTCAGGACGACTGGCTGGAGCGCCTGCAAATCAACCATGGAAACCTGCGGGAAGCCCTGACCTACATGCTGGAGCACCATGAGGTGCTGTGGGCCATGCAGCTCTGCAACAGCATCTGGAAATTCTGGCAGTTCAAAACCCACCACCAGGAAGGCCGCAACTGGATCAGGCAGGTGCTGTTGCGCAGCAAAATGGCCCTGCTCAGCAGCAAAAACCTGGAGGAGCGCAAAGTGCTGCGGGAACTCGAAGCCCGCCTGCAAATGGCTGGAGGCTGGCTGGCCAACGACCAGGCCGACCATGCCGAATCTGCAGAGCTTTTCTATGCTTCTCTGGCAGGATTCCGTGAAGTGGGAGACCGTCGGGGCATAGGATTGGCCTTGCAGGGCACCGGAGAGGTGATGATGAACCATGGTCAGTATCCAGAGGCCATGCACCACTTCGAGGAAAGCCGCCAGATCATGCAGGAACTGGGTGACCTGGAGGAATATGCCTGGGTCACAGACCACCTGGGGCGCTGCCAGCAGATCACCGGGCAACTGGAGGCTGCCGAGGAAAGCTTCACGCTGTGCAGCCAGCTGTTTCGCCAGCTCAAACAACACTGGGGGGAAAGCATCGCCACCATCCATCTGGCAGATGTGCTGGTGAGACAGGCCAAGTTCACCCAGGTGTTGCACCTGACCTCACCCTGGATCAGGCAGCAGCGGGACAAGAAAGACACCAGTGGTTTTGTGTACGCCATGGCCCTGGGATGGTCTGGAGAGTCCCATCTGCACCTGGGGCACTTTGAGCAGGCCCGTGAAGACCTGGAAGAAGCCCTCGAGACCTGCAACACCTCAGGTTTTCGGTTGACCCGCATTCCTGTGACCCTCAGCCTGCTTCACCTGTTGCAGGGCAGCCTTGAAGACGCTGTACCCCTGCTGCTTTCCACCCTGCGCATTGTGAAAGCCCTGCATGATCCGGTGCGCGTCCTGGAAATGCTCATTCCCATGGTTCACCTGCAGCTTCTGAAGGGCAACCCGCAAAAAGCTGTGGCTTATCTGGGCGCACTTTCTCACCTCAAAAAGGAATATGACATCCAGTCCACCCCACAGGAGGCTTTTGTGCTGGACCCCCTCCAGCTTGAACTGCAAGCCCAGCTTTCTCCAGCAGAATTCGGGCAGCACTGGCAAAAGGGGGCAACTTTCAGCAAAACCGAATTGCTGCAACAGCTGGAATTGGAATTGCAGAAACTGCAGCAATCACAATGACCGAAACCAGAAACAAACCAGAACCCCCTGCATGCGGCAGGGGGTTCATTCTTGGAAAATTCATGTTCCTCAAAAAGCTCAAAAACCAGGGTAGCCCACCTGCTTCAACACCTGATCCAGAATCCGGGCCTGATCCAGAGAATCCAGGTGCAAGGGGTACTGCACGGTTTCTTCTCCCCTGGCGGCACGCTCGAAGTGCTGCACCATCTGGGTGTAGCCGTTGACCTCATCGAAAGTTTCTGGGAGGCCATTCAGGGTCAGGGTGGCGTTGTGTCCCATGCTCACAAAGGGAGCATTCAGGTGCACGACCCCATGGGCACCCACCACAGTGAGAAATTGCTCGAAGGGAACTGCAAATGATGCGTCCAGATGGCCCACAAAGCCCCCAAAGTCCAGCAGGGCACTGGTGGTGTGGTCCACCCTGCTCTCTGTGAACTGGGCCACGGCCTGCACAGCAACCGGGGCTTTGCCTGCCACCAGACGCATGATGTCCACGCAGTAACAGCCCACATCGTAAAAGGCCCCTCCGCCCAGTCTGGGATCCCAGCGGATGTCATCCGGGTTCCCGAGGGTGAAAGTGAAGGCCGAACGCATGGTGCGCAGTTCTCCCAGTTGACCGGAACGCACGATCTCCAGCAGGCGCTGGATCTGGGGGTGGAAACGGTAGAAGAAGGCCTCCATCACCACCTTGCCAGAAACTTGCTGGGCAGCCATCATGGTCTGGACTTCTGCGGCATTGAGGGTGAGGGGTTTTTCACACAGCACGTGTTTGCCTGCTTCCAGGGCTTTGACGGTCAGGGGCAGGTGGCCGGAGTTGGGGAGTGGGTTGTAGATGATGTCGATGTCCGGGTGGGCCAGCAGTTCGTCGTAACTGAGGGCATGTTCAATCTGGTTGTGGGAAGCGTAATCTCTGGCCCGTTGCAGGTCACGGGCAGCCACGGCAAAAACAGTGCTGCCTGCCTCACGGATGGCAGGAATCAGGGCTTTTTGGGCGATGTTGGCGGCTCCGAGGATTCCCCAGTTCATGTGTGCTCCTTGGCATGGCAGCAGGAGGATCTCTGCCTGCGGGAAGATGCATTTTCCTGAACGCAGGCTTTGTTTACTGAAACCCTGTGCTGAAACCCATCATAAAACCTTCCACACCTGAACCTGAGGGCAATCTACACAAATCCAGGCTTGCAGGAAAACACCAGAATGCAAGCCAGAACCCAGATGGGTTGGACATTTAAGTTCAACATTTGCATCTGCTCTGCAACGTCTAAACCGATTCCAGATTCCTCCTCATCTGAATCGGCTATCATGAGGAGATCTTGGAGCGGGAATCTGTATGGCCCGAGATGTGAAAGGGTTGATCCTGAAAAAACCACAGAAGGTCTGTTTTCTTCGCCTGATGTGTTTGCTCCTGCATTTGATCTCAACACTTAGCACCCCTCTCAACCACCGCTCATCGCACTAAACCGGGTGTTTCACAAGCACCGGATGGAGATTTTAAATGGCTGCCATTGTGCCTCCCAACATCCTCAGTACCGTTTCACGCACCCCAGCAGGGTTGCTGTCCAACCGCGAAAAAGACACCCTGATTGAACGCGCCTTCACCG